>VAWU01000032.1:72568-140298 GCA_005888325.1 Actinomycetota bacterium | reverse complement strand
GCGAGCGCTGGCCCACCATCTCCTCCGGTGTCCAGCCGAGCATCTGGGTCGTCGCCCCGTCGATGGCCACCAGCACCGCGAGCTCGTTCTTGCGCGTGGTCGAGAAGCGCGTGACGACGGCCGGCATGTCGGGAAGGCCGTCCAGCACATCGCCCGCGGCACCGTCCTCGGCGAGCACCACCAGGACGAACACTCCGTGATGCGCTCGGACGTCGAAGAAGTGCAGCCGCGCCAGGTGACCAGGCGAGCTCACCGGCTGAACCGAGGCACGGGCGGCACCGGTTTGCCGAGCTCGCTCCCACGTCGTGATCACCACTTCGATGTCCCGGGGCGCGACGAGGTCCAGCGCGGAGCGACCGACGAGGACCTTGTGGCCGTTCAGCGGCACCGAGGCCGGCATCGTCACGAAGAGACCATCGGTTCCTATCGCGGCGACGAGGCCCTCCGGGTGCTGGTCGAGCAGCGCCGTCAGCGCGCGGTCGAGCGCCTGGGCATCGATGGGGGCTGCCTGGTCCACCTTGTCGTGTTCGTCCGCCGACCGGGCCGGCTTGAGTGACGATCGAGCTGCCCTGCACGCCGAGGCGCGACGCCGAGCGCTCGACGATCGTCATGCCCAGACGAGCTGAGTGAGGAGCAGGGTGGCGATTCCCGCGACGCAGACGAGATGGTCGCGACACACCGATCGCGCCAGCCGGCTCTGCGCTGGCACCGAGTCGCGCCGGGTGCCCAACCGCACCGCGTCGGGAACCGTTCGCCCGCCGGCCAGCGCGATGGGCACGAGCGCGGCGACCGCCGATGCCGCGCTCACCCATCGTGGGGCGTCGCCACGGATCAGCTGCACGACGATGGCCGTCACGGTGGACAGCATGACGACTGCCACGAGGCGATTCATCGGGCGCGCCTCGGTCGTGACGCGCCGGTAGTACCCCGCGATCGACGCGAGCACGGTCTCGGGCAGCTCGCCATCGGGATGACGGAGCACCTGCACGTCGAACATCAAGTCGAACCACAACACCGCGAGCAGGAAACCGGCTCCGGCGGCGACGACGGATTGCATGTCCGTGAGTCTGGCCCAGCGGCGTCGGGACGAGAGCCGTCGTCCGCCGAGTCGACGCAAAGCGATCGTCAGTTGTGACGGGCGGCGCCGATGAGCGCGACGGCCATGACGCAGGGGTGCTCCGACTTGTTGCGCCAGGCATGGCGGGTGCCGTTCTGGACGAGGGTGTCACCCGCCCGCACGACGTGCTGTTGGCCGTTGTCGAGCTCGAGCCAGAGCTCGCCGGCCGGAAGCGGCGTGCCGCTCGGCCGCGGGTGACCGTGAGCGCCGTGGTCGCGGCCGCAATCGAGATCGTCGACCGCCACGGCGTCGACGCGCTCACCATTCGGGCAGTGGCCGACGCGTGCGGCCTGACCGAGTCGTTGACGCCGTCGTGACTCCGAGCCTGGAGAACCTCGACGCCACCGGTAGCTGGGACCAACAGGTCGCCGAGCTGTTCAGCAATGCCCGCCAGCTCAACCTCGATCATCCCGGCGTGGCGGTGTTGTCGGTGTTGCGCCCCACACCCGTCGTCGGCGTCGCCCGCTTCTGCAACAGGGGTGCTTTCGGCGCTCGCCGATGGCGGGCTCACCGGCACCGACGCGGTCCACGCCTTCGACACCCTGCTCATGTTCACCTTCGGCTCGGTGCTGTGGGAGATCCCCCGCACCAGCACCGTCCGGGAACGTCTGATCGCAGTTGCCGCCCACGACCCGGCCTCCGCGCTCATCGCCGAACGAGCCGGCGAGCTCGCCCACCGCGATCCGACGGAGTACTTCCGAGCCGGTCTGGCCATCATCCTCGACGGCATCCGCGCGCAAGCGCGGGCGCCACGCAAACGACGGAGCTGATCGCGACCGGTCAGGCAGCCACCCTGGCGCGCGTGACCGTGAGCATCGAGCAGAGGTAGAAGTCTCGGTCGAAGCCCGGCGTCGGGAAGAGCACGGATTGGAGTCCGCTCCCGCTGTCGGCCCGGGCGAGCTCGCGACCGGTCGCGATGTCGAGCATGACGATGTCGGCGTGGTCGCCCGTGACCAGCTCGCCGGTGTCCTCGTACAGCAGCAGATGGCTGGCGTGGTCCTGGTCGCGGCGCCAGCGCGGCGCGAGCGTGTCGAGGGCGAAGCCGGCGAGCACGCCGTTGCCGCTGTCGTACCCGACGACGACACCGCGGTGCTCGTCGACGGCAGGCGGGTTGGCGATCAAGCCGCCCGACAACCCCGAGACCTCCGCCA
Source organism: Actinomycetota bacterium (assembly GCA_005888325.1). Classification (NCBI taxonomy): domain Bacteria; kingdom Bacillati; phylum Actinomycetota; species Actinomycetota bacterium. The sequence goes on along the minus strand of VAWU01000032.1, from coordinate 138,030 downwards.
TCGCGACCTCGCCGGTGGCGAGATCGACCCGCACGACGTGCAGCGGACACGTGGAGATGCCGTTGCCGCGGAAGGTCCCGTTGAAGCGCTCGCTCCCCTCGCCGTCGTCGAGGAACCACGCCGCACCCGCGGCGATGACGCAATCCCATCCGTAGGTCTGGCCGTCGAACGTGCGATAGACGACGCGGAGGCGATCGTCGTGCGTCAGCGCGGATCCGTCCCAACGGACGCGCATCAGGCTCGTGTCGCCGACGACGTACACGTCGTAACCGTCAGCCGAGAGGCGTGCGATCGACGGCTCCGGGACGATCAGGCGGGCGACGATCTCCAGGCCGACGGGCTCGAGGACCACGAGCTCGCACGGCTCGCGATCGCCCGGTGCGACCGTGACACCGGGGCGAGAGCCACCGAAGTCCTTGGTGACGAGATGGCCGTCGGGGAGCGGGACGAAGCTGTTGTAGGGACGCTGGCGGGGAAGCCTGCGCGATGCGACCACCTGCAGGTCGGCGTCGAGCCGGTGCGCGTGGTTCCCGAACACGACGTAGAGCGAGCCGTTCTCGTGGGCTCCCAATCCGCCCGGCCAGACCGGTCCGCCCGCGAGCTCGCGTGATTGGGCCAGCGGCTCGAGCGAATGCGGGTCGATACGCTCCACGAGCGCGATGGCGCCGTCGCCCGCGTTGTGGCGCAGCAGGAAGAGCTCCCCCGACTCGCGCCCGACGACCATCGTGGTCGCGGGAGCGGTCCGGGTCGTCACCTCGAGGTGCTCGCCCGGCCCGATGCGGAGCCCGCCTGCGACGGTCTGCGTCCGCCTCGGGCCGTCGTCCTCGTAGCGCCAGGTCACACCGGCGCCCGCGCTCCGCGCCGCGGTGTCATGCGCCGGAGGCGGACGGCTCGAGCAGCGCGGTCAACGCTTTCACGAGTGCGGACACGGCCTCCGCTCGGGACAGCCCCTGGTCGAATCGCACGAGCTCGCACGTCTCGAACGAGCACAGCGCGTCGAGTGCAGGGAGTAGTTCGGCCCGATCGCCCTCGAGCTCCGGCGCGAACAGACGATGCACCTGATCGCGTAGGTGGAAGCGGCTGTCGCGCACCTGCGCGGCGACCACTGGGTGGCGGAGCGCGTAGCCGCGGGCCGCACGCGCCGCCGGCGCGATCGTCTCGAACAGGCGCATGCGTGCCTCGACGACGCACTCGACCTTGGCCTTCGTCGACGCGTCCGGCCCGATGCCGATGTCGAGCTGGGGACGGGCGGCGGCGAGGTGGCGCTCGATCGTGGCCCGGTTGAGGTCGTCGATGTCGTCGAAGTACCGGAACAGCGAGCGAGGGGAGATGCCGGCGCGCTCGGCGATCTCGTTCGCGCGGGGCTGGTAGACGCCTTCGGAGAACAGCTCGGCGAGCGCGTCGAGGACGGCCTCGCGGTTCTGCTCGCGCCGAAGGCGTCGGCCGTCGACCTCCTGGGAGGTGTCGGTCACGTCCACCTGTCGATCGTCGGCTCCAACACCAGGACCTGGTGGGCCGTCGGGGCGGACAGATCGACGTCGGCATCATCCGCGAGCGGGGTGTAGCGCGCGCTCGTCCACGTACGTCCATCGCCGATGATGGTGCCTTCGATGTCGAACGTGACCGCGGCTCCGCGCTGAACCGACGGAGGCGCATCTCCGGCCCAGACCTCGAGCAGCACGCGGCCGGGACGCGCACGCGCAGGCAGATCGCCCACCGGCAGCGTGGCCATGACGATCGTGTGGTGCATGCCGGCTTCCTTGTGCACGTGCTTCTCCTGGAAGTCCTTGCGCGACTGCATCTCGATGAAGGCCCGGCGGGTGGGGTAGCGGACGACGGCGACCCGGTCCCAGTCGTCGGAGGCGTCGAGCACCTCGGCGGTGAAGCAGACCTTCGCCCCGATGGCCGCGAGCACGTCGACCGGCGCGTAGCGATCGTCGGCCTCACGTCCCGAGACGCTCGCGTCGCCGCCTTTGCCGCCGTAGTCCGCCGCGTCGCGGTACTTCATGAGGTTGAGCATGTAGATCGGGCCGTCGGTCGCGGGGTCGCAGTTGGCCAGGCGCATCCCGTAGTCGCGGTCGATGGTGCCGTAGCGGGGCATGTCGTCGACCGTAACTATTGACAGAGGGGCTGTCAATACATACGGTCCCAGGCATGCAGGCAGACCAGATTCCCGTCGCGCACACGCCGCCGGGCGGCTACGGACCGGAGATGCCGCCGCCGGTCCTCGCGGGTTGTACGGAGCCCCTGGTCGCAGGTGCGCCCGACATGCGAGGGGTGTGGCGTGTCCTGACGACCGACTGGAAGCGCGGAGGCACCCCGGACCCGGACCCCGTCGCCGATCACGTGGAGCGCATCGAGCAGTGCGGAGACCGTGTGTGCATCACGTCGTCGGGCGTGATCCACGACATGCGCGCCGACGGCACCGTCGAGCACGGCGTGAACGACGTTGCAGCCGGCAACGGACCGTCGATCTCGGTGGTGTGCACGTTCGAGGACGGAGTGCACACGTTGCGACCCGTCGGCATGCCCGGGTTCGAGGTGACGCGACGGCTCGACGGTGACCACCTGGTGTGGGAGTACGGGCCGATGTTCACCGCACGCCTGGAGCGGGTTCGATGACCATGAGCTCACCCAACGAACCCGACTTCGGCGGGCACATCGGCCGCACGTACCACGACTCGACGGCGTGGTGGCCGGAGACACCACCCGGGCTGGGCGGGCGGAACGTGGTGATGGTCGTGCTCGACGACACCGGCTTCGCCCACTTCGGGTGCTACGGCTCCGAGCTGGCCACGCCCACGATCGACCGCCTCGCCGCCAACGGCCTGCGGTACACGGGGTTCCACACCACCGCGCTCTGCTCGCCGTCGCGGGCCGCGCTGCTCACCGGCCGCAACCCGCATGCCGTCGGCATGCGCGGCGTGTCCAACTGGAACACGGGTTTCCCGCACATGCGCGGCGGCATCAGCCCGCGCGCCGCGACCGTGGCCGAGCTCCTGCGCGCCTACGGCTATGCCACCTACGCGGCGGGGAAGTGGCACCTGGCGCCGATGGATGAATGCTCGGCGGCGGGGCCGCACACGAACTGGCCCCTGCAGAAGGGCTTCGACCGCTTCTACGGGTTCCTGCAGGGAGAGACCGATCAGTTCCATCCCGAGCTCACCAGCGACAACGGCCACATCGACCCGCCCGGGCGTCCGGAGGACGGCTACCACGTGTCGGAGGACATCGTCGGCAAGGCGACGGGATGGATCGGCGACCTGCAGTCCATCCGACCCGACCGGCCCTTCTTCCTCTACCTCGCCTTCGGCGCGACGCATGCGCCGCACCAGGCACCGGTCGAGTACCTGCAGCGGTGGCGAGGGAAGTTCGACGACGGCTACGGCGCGGCGCGGGAGCGTTGGTTCGCGCGGCAGCTCGACCTTGGCATCGTCCCCGAGGGCACGACGCTGGCGCCACCGAATCCCGGCGTGCCGGCGTGGGAGGACCTGACCGACAATCAACGGGCCTTCGCGGCACGGCTGCAGGAGGCGTTCGCGGCCATGCTCGAGCACACCGACGCGCAGATCGGCCGCCTCGTCGACTTCCTCGAGACGCGCGGCCTGCTCGACGACACGCTCCTCATGGTCCTTTCCGACAACGGCGCTTCCCGTGAGGGCGGGCCGTTCGGCGTCATGGACGAGTTCAGCTTCTTCAACGCCGCCTGGGAGGACATCGACGACATCGTCGCCACCCGCCTCGACGACATCGGCGGCCCGCACTCGCACTCGAACTATCCGTGGGGATGGGCGCAGGCCGGAAACTCACCGCTGCGCTGGTACAAGCAGAACACGTACGGCGGCGGGGTACGTGACCCGCTCGTCGTGCACTGGCCGAACGGGATCGCGGATCGTGGCGCGATCCGCGACCAGTTCTGCCACGCGGTCGACATCACACCGACCATCCTCGCCGTCACGGGCGCGCCGGTCACCGACGACCACAACGGGGTGCTCCAGATCCCGATGCACGGCGCGTCCATCGCCGCGACGTTCGACGACGGTTCCGCCCCGACACCGCGCGCGATCCAGTACTTCGAGCAGATGGGCCACCGCGGTCTGTGGGCCGACGGCTGGAAGATCACCACTTACCACGAGCAGGGCCGGCCGATCGACGACGACGAGTGGGCGCTCTACCGCCTCGACGACGACTTCTCGGAGTGCCACGACCTCTCCGCGGCGCACCCCGACAAGCTGCGCGAGCTGATCGACGCATGGTGGGTCGAGGCCGGCCGGCACGGCGTGCTGCCGCTCGACGACCGCACGATCGAGCTCTTCGGCGCCACGGCCCGGCCGGGAACGGTGCACGCCCGCACGCGGTACACGTACTTCCCGCCCATCGCGCACGTTCCCGTTGACGCGGCGCCGCCGCTCGGCGGGCGGTCGTGGACGATCACCGCGATGGTCGACCTTCCGGCCCGCGGCGTCGAGGGCGTCCTGTACGCCCGTGGTGGGCACAACGTCGGCCACTCGTTCTTCGTGAAGGACGCGACGCTGCAGTTCGACTACAACGCGCTCGGCACGCATCACCGTGCCGTCGCACCGATCGACCTCACCGCCGGACGGCACGAGCTCGGGGCCCGCTTCGACCGTGCCGACAGAGGTGGCATGCTCACGCTCGTGGTCGACGGCGACGACCTGACGAGCCTCGAGATCCCGACTCTGGTCCGGATGCTCGGCTCGACCGGGCTCGACATCGGGCGCGACGCACTGTCACCGGTGGTCGACGACTACGAGGCGCCGTTCGCGTTCAGCGGCACCATCGAACGCATCACCTTCGACATTCGCAGCCGCGCCGATGCCGCCGACGTCGCCGCAACCGCCAGAACCGAGCTCGCCAAGGAGTGACATGACCGAACTGATCCTCGACTCGCTCCGACGACGCATGCGCGCCATGCACTCGTTGTGGGAGGACGCCATCGCCACGATGGACCTCGACCAGGTGAACCACGTCGAACGCGAGCCGGTGCTGCCGATCGCGTTCTCGATCTTCCACCTCGTGCAGATCGAGGACGGCTCTGCGACCATGCTCGGCGCGGGGCCGATGGTCTACGACGAGTCATGGGCTCCACGCATGGGGCTCGCGATCGCGGATCACGGAAAGCACAAGACCGTCGACGAGATGGTCGGCCAGCGCATCGGCGATTACGACGCCTTCAAGGACTACATGCAGCTCGTGTTCGAGAAGACGGAGTCGTGGCTGGCGAGGCTCGAACCGTCGACGCTCACCGACGTCGTCGTGTCACGCCCGTTCCCGCCGCAGATCGCGTCGACCTACAGCGCCCGCGTCGCCGGTGAGGACGGCATCACCCCGGCCTGCGTCACATGGGCGAGATCGAGCATGCCCGGGCGCTCGTGGGTCTGCAGGGCATGACGTCGTGAGCCCGCGTCATTGCGTGTCGATCCGTGTGGCGGCATCGGGTCGGGCCGGCACCGCGTCGGGATGGGCGATGGCCGCGAGCGTCTCGACGCCGTCGACGAGGCGGGGTCCGGGGCGTACGAACGCGGCGTCGGCGTCGACCGCCCACAGGTCCGCATCCGCCGGCAGCCGTCCCGTGCGCTGCAGCGCGACGGCGAGGTCGGTCGCGCCCGGGAGCCCGTAGCCGCACGGCGCGACGACGATCACCTCCGGCGCGCTTTCGGTCAGCTCGTCCCAGTCGAGCGGGCGGGACCTCTCGCCCGCGTCGCCCAACACGCAGGTCGCACCCGCGGTGGCCACCATGTCAGGCACCCAATGACCCGCCGAGAACGGTGGGTCGGTCCACTCCAACATCGCGATCCTCGGCCGAGGACGACCGGCGACCGCGGCCGCCACGAGGTCGAGTCGCGCTCTGAGCGAGACCAGCAGCTCCGCGGCCCGCGGTTCGTTGCCGGTGACCCTTCCCAGGGTGACGATCGACTCGAGCACCTCATCGAGGGTCATCGGATCGACGGTGACGACCTCGGCCCGGCACCCCAGGTGATCGAGCGCCTGATCGACGTTGGCGACATCGACCGCGCACACCGCGCACAGGTCCTGGGTCACCACCACGTCGGGCTCGATGTCGCGGAGCGCACCTTCGTCGAGGGTGTACAGGTCCTCACCCGCGGCGACGCGGGCTCGCACCTCTGCATCGATCTGCGCGGGCGTCAGCCCAGGCGACAGCGCGGTGGTCGACACGATCCGCCTGCTCCGGGCCTCGGCAGGGAAGTCGCACTCGAATGTGACGCCGACGACGTCGTCGCCGGCTCCGACCGCGAACAGGATCTCCGTCGTCGACGGGAGCAACGACACGATTCGCACCGGGCCAGGCTATTGGAGCCTGGATGGGCCTGCGAAGACATCGTCGATCGGCTCAGCTACCGGGACGACGATTCTTCCGGCCGCTCGTCAACGGTCTTGATGGAGACGAGCTCGAGCTTCTCGAGCGGGCCCCGCACGGAGACTTCCGCAACCTCGCCGATCCCGCGCACGTAGTACTTGTTGTCGAGCACGGTCGGCTCGAGGTCGGTTCTCTCGTCGGTCTTCAGCGCCCGCTGGAACGAGCCGTACGGCACCGTCACGCGTGTCGCGCGGCCCACGACCTTGAACTGGTCCTCGGCGTGCCCCTGGTACCACTCCTGGCGGAAGCGACGTCCGACGTCGGGATCGGCTTGCATGAACACTCCGGGCTCGGCGCCGTCCACCCCGGCCCGGAAGCTCCCCTCGGTGTCGGTGAGATTGCCGTTGTCGTCGAGTGTCACGGTGTCCTCGCCGAAGTACCAGACGTTGCCATCGTCGTCTTGCGCGTAGTAGTCGAACGTCCGCTCCGCGAGCTTGCCGTTGAGAAACAGACGATCGAAGACCACGCGGCACGTAACGCCATCGATCACTGTCGTCATCGATGTCACGTGAAAGATGTTCCGCGCCGGCTGACCGTCTTTCGTACCCTCGTAGGTGAGCGTCGTCCCTGGCTCGAGCGGCAGCCAGCGGTTGGTGACATTGGGGCTGAAGTCCTTGGCCTCGATGACGGGGCGGTACTGATTCCCCGGACCGAACCGAGGCAGGTCGTCGTCGTCCTGAGAGGACGAGGCCGACACCGGCCCGGCCCACGCCACGGCAGTGGTGGCGAGAGCGGCGATCATCGTGAGCACGGTTGCCGTTCGCTTGATCATGTATCGCTCCTTCTCGCACGTCAGAACCACGATCGCGAACAGCTGCTGAGCAGACCCTGAGTCGCTGAGAGCGTGCTCAGGCCGACGCTTGAGCTTCATCGGGCTCTCGGCTGCGCGTAGCGGGGAGACGAGAGAGATGACGTCTGGCAGTTACTCGCCGCTCGCGCGATCGTCGATCGCTCTGACGTCGCCGGCGCCGAACTCGACGGGTAGCGCGGCCCGATCCGAGGTGCGCCGCAGCCAATAGCCGGTGGGCCCCGGCTCCGCGATCTCGAAACCGGAGACCCAACCGCCGTTGTACCGGCAGCGGACCTGCACGCGGACGTGCGGGCGCAGCGCACCGTCACGCTCGGTCTCAGGGGGGACGTCCTTGATACCCTCGACTCTCGCCCTGCGGCGATGAGACGAGAATGAGTCCTACCGGCTCACGAGCGCATCGACCGTTGCGACCAGCTCGGCCATCGCAAAGGGCTTCGCGAGGAACCGGTCCGCGCCCGCTCGCGTCGCAGCTTCGACGTCGGCAGCGTTGCCGCGGGCACTGACGACGATGATGAAGCCGTCCCACCCGATCTGGCGGAGGTGGCGGCAGACCTCGATCCCGCTGGGGTGCGGGATCATCACGTCCAGCACGATCACGTCCGGGCGGCGCCCCTGTACCGCCCAGAGCGCCTGGTCGCCGGAGCCCGCCACACTGCACTCGTAACCCCCACGCTGCAACCCACGAACCATCACATCCGCGAGCTTGGTGTCGTCGTCGACGACCAGAACGTAACCGGAACTCCTAGGCTCGAGCACAGTGCGCATCCTCGTCGTGGAAGACGAGCCGAAGATGGCGAGCCTCCTCAAGCGCGGGCTGGAGCGCGAGGGATACGCGGTCGACGTCGCGCGCGATGGCGCCGAGGCGCTCTGGGCCGCGGATGAGTACTCGTACGACACGATCGTCCTCGATGCCATGATCCCGCCGCCCGACGGCTTCGAGGTCTGCCACCGGCTGCGGCAGAAGGGTCGGTGGGCCCCGATCATCATGCTCACCGCACGCGACGCGGTCGATGACCGCGTGGCGGGGCTCGACGCGGGGGCAGACGACTACCTCGTCAAGCCGTTCGCCTTCGGCGAGCTGCTCGCCCGGGTGCGCTCGGTCATCCGGCGCGGGCCCGTCGAACGCCCATCGGTCCTCGAGGTCGACGGCCTCACGCTCGACCCCGCGACCCGTGAGGTCCAGCGGAACGGCGAGGCGATCGAGCTGTCGGCCAAGGAGTTCTCGTTGCTCGAGTACTTCATGCGTCACCCCCACGAGGTGCTCTCGCGCACCCAGATCCTCGAGCACGTGTGGGACTTCGCCTACGACGGCACGTCCAACGTCGTCGACGTCTACGTCCGGTACCTGCGTGCGAAGATCGACCGGCCCTTCGGCCTCGACACGATCGAGACCGTCAGGGGCGCGGGCTATCGCCTCCACAAGGCGGCCGGCGGGGGCTGATCACTCACGCCTCGACGCCGACCGGCGGCTGTGCCGGCGGAACGAGGAACCGCCCGACCACCGGCAGCTCCCAGAAGGACTCGGCCCGGGCGATTGCCAGCGCGGCCGGCAGCACGTGCTCGAGACCGTCGTAGGCCACGTAGCGAGGCACCCATTCGGGTTGGTACTTCGCGGTGAAGCGCCACAGCGTCTCGATCTGCATCGACTCCGACAGGCGGCGCAGGAGCCAACGCTGGAGCCGCTGGGGGACGCCGTCGCCCGACTCGCCGGCGAGGACGGCTCGCATCGTGGCGAAGTTGAGCCCGAGGACCCGCATGCCGCGCGAGCGGAGCTCCTCGATCGTGGACACCAGCACGAAGTCGAGAACACCGTTCGGGTGATCGCCGCGCGTCCGATGCATCAGGTCGAGGGAGTACCCCTCGAGGGCGGCGGCAGGTACGTAGTGACAGAACGCGGCGGGTACCCCGTCGGGCCCGAAGGCCACGGCGAGCAGGAGACCCTGGTCGCGACGGTCGAAGAGCCGGCCGAGGGTCATCGAGAAGCCGCGTTCGGCGTCGCCTCCCCGACTCTCGCAGGTCATCGCGCGCAGGGAGCGCTCGAGCTCGGCGCTCACCCGGGCCGGGTCGAAGAACTCGACCCGGTAGCCGTGGTTCGCCACCCGGTTCACCGCCTGACGCAGGCCCTTGGCCCGTCCGCCGGCAAGAGAGAACCGGTGGACGTCGACGATCGCCTCGTCGCCGACGTAGAGGTCCCGCATCCCGGCCGACCGGTAGGTGGGCAGCCAGGCCTCGCTTGCGCCGAGCACCGCGACACACCAGCCGTGGGCGTCTGCGTACGCGCGAAACCGGGCCCACGCGGCCGCGCGCTCGTGGGCCGGTCCGACGGGATCCGGTGAGACGAGGCACACACCGTTGAACACGGCGTAGGCCACCATCGTCTCGCCGAAGAAGAAATGCCGCTTGTCATCCCGTAGCGCGAAGTACGTGAGAGTGTCGCCACCGTGGCGCCGCACCATCGCGCGGGCCCGAGCGAGGTCGTCCGTGCCGCGGCGCCGGGCGGCGAGGGGCCGCAGGATGAGCCATCCGGCGCCGAGGGTGAGGCCGAAGCCGATCGCACCGAGAGCGGGATCGAGAAAGTCTCCGACTCGATCGGCGAGTGCGACGGTGTGCAGACCCGCGAGCCGTTCCACCACCGCCACGAACGCCCGTGCCACGGGAGGTCGCGTCCGCGACTGCGACCACACCTCGACGGTGATCGTGCCGACGAGCGTGGCGACGGCCGCTCCTATCGCCGGCGCCACAAAGGCCCGGAGGGCCGACCCGCGGTCCGAGGCCACGCGGAACGCGTCGCGGTTGTGGACGAGCAACGCCGCCCCGAGCGCGGCGATGGCCGCCTCCTCGAGATCGGCTCCCTTGACGAGGTGCAGGAGCGCCGAACCGGCGAGCAGCACGATCGACAGGCGCCAGGCGCGGCGTTGCCCGCGGCGAAGCCCGCGCGACAGCAGGAGGAGCCCGAGGCCGGCCAGCGCCACGAGCGCCGCAGCCGCCTGGGGAACCTCGAGCGGGATGAGGTGGCGGACGAAGCGAAGGCGGTCGCGCAACGGCGGCGTCGTCGCGGAGACGAGGTTGACGAGCCCGGCGGCGGCGATGGCGAGGGCGCCGAGCCGGCGGAGGCGACGTAGGCGCGTGAGGTCCGTGAGTCCGCGGCTCAACACGTCGTACCGATCACACCCATCACGAGCGCGGCCTGCGCGTCGAGCACGGCGCGTACCTGCTCGGTCAGGTTCGGAGCGCCGGGCGTGGGCCGGATGAGCTGCTCGATCAGGTCGTCCTCGAGCTCGCGAACGATGGACGCGCGGCCGACATCCGCGAGCTCGAGCACCCGCGTCATCTGATCTCGGACGGCCAGCATGTCCCGCAGCAGTCGCAACCGCAGCCGCGCGGCCGCGCGCGCCTCGCCGTTCATGCGAGCGGTGTCACTCGCTTCGGCGAGAGACTCGGGGTCGTCGAGCGGGACAAGGTCGGCCTCGGACGTCACCGGACCAGAATGGTCACGGCCGGATGAGACCTCGATGAGAGCCAATCCTCCGTACCATCGGGCGCATGCGGTTCGCCGGTCCGCGGCCCATCTCCCTGCGCAGTCGCCTGGCCATCCTCTTCGCGGCCGGGTCGGCCATGACGCTGCTGCTGACGGCGCTGTTGCTCTGGCACAACCTGAACGCCGAGCTCAACTCGGCCATCGACACCGGGCTCGAAGGACGCGCCGACGACATTGTCGCCGTGTACCGCGCGCGGGGTCAGGCGGTGCCGGAGCAGGACGCCTTCGCGCAGGTCGTCGCCTCGACGGGCAGGATCCTCGCGTCCTCGCCGACGGTCCGAGGTCGCCGGCTCCTCGGCGCGCAGGAGCTCCGTCGCGCCCGCGCCGGACGGATCACAATCGACCGGGCGGTGCCCGGGCTCGGCACCGACGCCCGGCTGCTCGCGGTGCCCGAGCGGACCGGCGCGGCGACCGCGGTTGTCGTGGTCGGCACCTCGCTGGAGACGGTGCGGAGGGCCCAGGACCGGTTGGCACTCATCCTCGTCGTCGTCGGGCCGACGCTGATCACCGTGCTCGCGGTCGGGGGTTGGCTCCTCGCCCACGAGGCACTGCGTCCCGTCGGGCGCATGACCGCGGAAGCGGACACCATCTCGCTTGCCGAACCCGGGCGGCGTCTCCGTCAGCCACCCGGTGACGACGAGATCGCGCGCCTTGGCCGAACGCTCAACACCATGCTCGGACGCATGGAGGCGTCCTTCGCGCGCGAGAAGGCGTTCGTCGACGATGCCAGCCACGAGTTGCGTACGCCGATCTCGATCCTGCGGGGGGAGCTGGAGCTGGCCCTGGCACAACCCGGGTCGCGAGAGGACACCGAGCGGACGCTCCGCAGCGCCCTGGAAGAGGCCGAGCGGCTCGGACGCCTGGCCGAAGATCTGCTTGTGCTGGCCCGATCGACCAGCGGCGACCTCCCGCTGCGTCGAGACCGCGTGGATGCGTACGCCGTCGCGGAGCGGATGGCGCAGCGGCTGGCTGCCGCAGGCCCGCCCGAGGTCGAGATCGAAGGTGACCATGCCGCGGTCGACGCCGATCTGCTTCGCCTCGAGCAGGTGATGACGAACCTCCTCACCAACGCCCGCCGTTTCGCGCTCAACCGGGTTTGGGTGACGATCGGGTGCTCGGGCCGCGCCGTCGAGATTGTCGTGAGCGATGACGGGCCCGGTTTTGCCGCCCTACTGCTGCCGGTCGTTTTCGACCGCTTCACCCGTTCCGACGCGGCACGCGGTCGAGGCGCGGGCGGGACGGGGCTTGGGCTGGCGATCGTCGCTGCGCTGGTGCGTGCCCACGGTGGGACGGTGGAGGCTGCGAACGGTGCACCGTTGGGCGGCGCCGTGGTGCGCGTGCGGCTGCCGCGGGCCGATCCGTAGCACTCCCGGAGGGGCCCCGCTCGCCGCAGTGAGACGGGTCGCCGCCCACGGGAGCGCGTCGGCGAAGGAGGCCCGCCAGACTCGCCATGTGTGATGGCCCCCGCGCCGCAGGACGAGGTGCGTCTGGATGCCGTCCGCCCGGGACAGTGCCGCCGTTGCGATCATCGATCGCGTGGTGCCTCCGTCCGCCGAACCGACCTCGAACCAGCCCGCCAGCCGCGGCTGCCAGTGGTGGTGATGGCGCAGGATCAAGCGCGGGGTGTGGGCTTCGAGCGCCTCACGAGACCCGTCGAAGAGGTGCAGAGCACCGCCTCGACGCGTCGGATGGTCGAGGCCGGAGAAGTCGAGGAACAGGCTGTAGCGATCGAGATGGCGGAGCGCGAGGGTGATCGCGCAGTAGCCGCCCTCGGAGTTGCCCCCGATCCCCCACGCCACGCGCTCCGGGTCCGCACCGAGTTTGGCAACCGCCCAGGCAGGGACGTCGACGGCCAGATAGGTCTCTGCACTCCCCGCCACTCCGTTGGCGCACTCGGTATCCGCCGTGAACGAGCCGTTCTCATCCACCAGGAGGAGAATCGGCGCCCATCCGTCGTGGGTGGCGGCCCAATTGTCCGCGACGACGTCCGCCCCGGCGGCGCGGGTCCAGTCCTCGGGTGTCCCCGGGGTCCCGTGCAGCAGCTCGAGCACCGGTAGTCGGGGACGCGGCACTGCGAACCACGCGGGCGGCAGGTAGACCTGCGCGGGCCGGGCATCGAAGTGGGAAACGAGTCCGGGGATGGAGACCTTCTCGACGACCCCGTGCGTGGGCTTCGCTGACGCGGCAACGAGCTCGCCCACCTGCGCGCTCGACGCCTGATCCTGGGCCCGCTGTCCGAAGAGCGTGGCGACGGTTGGCAGATAGTTGAAGTACGCGTTGACCGCCGCCCCGGCGGTGGTGAGCACGAGCACGAATGCCACCGTGGCCGCGAGGAAGCGGAGGAGGCGTGCATGGGCCACCCAGATGGCGACGAAGATCATTCCGAAGGTGACGACGGCGAGCCCGGCGACGAACGGCGCTGCGGTGATCGAGGTGTTCATCCCAGTCCTCCCTCGATCGATTCAGCCGTGTCGTGGCAAGGCGCACCTTCGCCCACGACCACATCGTCGCTCTCCGTGTCTGAGAACGAGATGAGAGCCCGAACAGCCCATTCGACGCGCTGACGACGCGATCGGTCAGGGAACGGAAGGGGTCTGTTGCGGTGGCCCTGCCCACGGCTGGAGCCAGTCGGTGGCGGGCCAGCCTTCGGCCGCCGCCATGAGCTCGTACATCTGGGCGCCGTCGATCGACTCCCGGACGATGTCGGCGTGGCCCGCGTGCCGCGCGATCTCCTCGATGAGATGGAGCAGCACCCACCGCGCCGACCAGGCCTCGACGTCGTCGGGGAACCACGGAACACCCTTGGGGACCGGGACGGGCTGGTCGAGGTCGATCCCGGCGACGACCGCCTCGGTCTCCTTCGCGACCGCGTCGAAGCGGGCGAGGGCCTCCGCGAGCGTCTCGTCCGGCGCGAGGCGGAAGTTGTCCTCGTAGGCCGCTTCGCGGTCGTCCGAGCCGCCGCGGTCGCGCTGGAGGACGATGTCGATCCAGCCCTGCTCCATGGCGGCGACGTGCTTGACGAGCCCTCCGATGCTGAGCGTGCCGGCCGTCGGCGTCAGGCGGGCCTGCTCGTCGGTGAGCCCGTACGCCGCGTTGCGCACTCCGTCGCGCTGCTGGGCGATATAGGCGAGGAGCAGCTCACGCTCGTCGGTCGCCGGGGGAGCCTGTCCGGGCATGTCGATCTCCGTTCGTCGGGTTCGAGCTCAGCATGCACCCTCGACCCTGTCATCTAGTGTCGTTACCGGGTCGTCGAAGGTGCCGCGACTCACGTCGCCGGCGTCTGCTCGAACATGTAGTACACCGCGAGCCCCGCGATGATCGCCAGGGACACGGGTGCGCTCAAGAACGCGACGCCGATGGCAACCAGGTAGGCGATCGATCCCACGCCGAAGCGGAGGACGGCGGTGCGGACCGCGTCTTCGGGCAACGGAACGGCTCGGCGGCCCCGTCGGAGCGACCAGACGAAGATCGCGGCGAAGCTCACGCCCATGCCCTCGAGGACCACTCCGTAGAGGGCAGTCGCGAGGTGCGCGTCGTCGCCACCGCCGCGGAGGTACGTCGCCATGGTGGATGTCGCGAACGGGATGGCCACCACGAACAGCAACAGCACCAGGTTCAGGAACAGCAGCTTCCGGTCGACCTTGACGAAGGTGTCGACCAGGGCGTGGTGGTTGACCCATGTGATGCCGACGACGAAGAAGCTGACGACGTAGGCGACGAACGACGGCCAATGATCTGCGAGCTGATGCGCGAGTGACCCATGACCCGGGCCCGCCACCGCCAGGTCCAACGCGAGCAGTGTGATCGCGACGGCGAACACGCCGTCACTGAACGCCTCGAGCCGCGCGCTCGTCACGCGAGACAGCGCAGTGGACGCCCACCGTTGTAGGTGATCATGTCGATGAAGGCGCTGACGATGTCGATCGGCGAGCCGAGCGGTTGGCCGTCGAGCTCCGCGTAGGCGCGGTGCAGGTTGCCGACGAGCCGCTCGGCGTCGAGCCACTCGGCGTACGCGCCGAGGTCTGCCTCGCGCGCGGCCTGCAGAGGCGGCACCCCCGCGCCCTTCGCCTCGGCCGCGAGCCGTTGCACGAAGGTCAGGTAACCGTCGATCGCGTCGAGGTGCCGGGGGTCGCAGACGGCACCGTGGCCGGGCACGATGGTCGTCGCCTGGTAGCGCCGGAGCCGCTCGATGGCGACGAGTGATCCCGCGACCGAGCCCATGAGGACGAACGGCGTTCCACCGTTGAACACGAGGTCGCCCGTGAAGAGAACGCGGTGCTCGGGGAGCCACACGACGGCATCCCCGGTGGTGTGGGCGGGCGTGCCGATGTGGCGCACCTCGGCACCGAGGTCGTCGACCCACAACTCGACCTGCTCGGCGAACGTCAACGTCGGGGGCGAGATCGTGAGCTCGCCCCACTCGACCTCGCCGAACACCGGTTCCAGGCCGCCGATGCGCTGCTCCTTCACGCCCGCGCGGCAGTTGCGGTGAGCGACGATGGTCGCGTCCCCGAAGAGGCAGTTGCCGTTGGTGTGGTCGCCGTGATGATGGGTGTTGACGAGCGTCCTCACCGGCCGTGGGCTGACGCGCCCGATCGCGTCCAGGAAGCCCCGGGTGCGCCGTTCGGTCGACGACGCGTCGATCGCGGTGACCGAGTCGGCGCCGACGAGGAACCCGGTGTTGTTGATCCACCAGCTCCCGTCCGGCTGGACGTACGCGAACACCCCGTTCGCCACCTCGATCGTCTCGGGCGGCGGGAGCCCGTGGTCGTCCGGGTGGCCGTTGGCGGTGGGGGCCGACATCGCGGGAACGCTACGCGATCCGCACATGGTCCCCGACGCCCAAGCGGGAGCAGGCTGCGATCGAGCATCCTGGTGGCGAACGAGCGCGAACCACGGAGGGCCCATGATCTCGGACGAGGTGGTCTCACTCGGCGCGCGGGTGCGCCGGCTGGCCGACGAGCGACCGGATGCGCCAGCGGTCTCGTGCGACGACGACACCCGCACCTGGGCCGCGCTCGACCGTCGCAGCAACCGCCTCGCGCGCGCGCTCGAGGCGCGCGGGGTCCGCGAGGGTGGCTTCGTCACCATCGGCCTGCCCAACGGCGTGGCGTTCGTGGAGGCCTGTGTCGCTTGCTGGAAGCTGGGGGCCACGCCTCAGCCGGTGTCGTCTCGGCTCCCGGCGGCAGAGCTGGAGGCGATCGTCGCGCTCGCCGAGCCCGCGCTCGTCGTCCGGGCCGAGCCGGGTGAGGTCGCCGGCCGCGCGTGTGTGAGCGCGGAGACGCTCGTCGACGAGGCCGACGACGACGGCCCACTGCCCGACCGCGTCTCGCCGGCATGGAAGGCGCCGACGTCGGGGGGCAGCACGGGCCGGCCGAAGCTGATCGTGGCGGGCCGGCCCGGGTTGGTGAACTGGCTCGAGATGGCCTTCTGGCGCCTCGACGACACCAGCACCGCGCTGATGCCGGGGCCCCTGTACCACAACGGTCCGTTCGTCTCCGCGTTCCACGCGCTCATGGCCGGCGGTCACCTGGTCGTGCTCCCGCGTTTCGACGCGCTCCGCACGCTCGAGCAGGTGGAGGCGCACCGGGCCACGTGGCTCTATCTGGTGCCCACGATGATGAGCCGCATCTGGCGTCTCCCCGAGGCCGTGAGGACGGGCTTCGACGTCTCGTCGCTGGAGACCGTGTGGCACCTTGCCGCGCCGTGCCCGCCGTGGCTGAAGGAGGCATGGATCGAATGGCTCGGGGGCGAGCGCATCTGGGAGCTCTACGCGGGCACCGAGGCGCAGGTGACGACGGTGATCACCGGAACGCAGTGGATGGAGCGGCGGGGCTCGGTGGGGCGGCCGATCAACGGCGACGTGCGGATCCTCGACGACGACGGCGCCGAGGTGCCGCCGCGCGAGGTCGGGGAGGTCTTCCTGCGGCGCCTGGCGGGCACGGACCCGACCTACCGCTACATCGGCGCCGAAGCGCGCTCGCGCGGCGAGTGGGAGTCGCTCGGCGACCTCGGTTGGGTCGACGAGGACGGCTACCTCTATCTCGCGGATCGCCGCGCCGACATGATCCTCGTCGGTGGCTCCAACGTGTACCCGGCCGAGGTCGAGGCCGCGCTCGACGAGCACCCGCACGTCGCGTCGAGCGCGGTGATCGGTCTGCCCGACGACGACCTGGGTCAGCGCGTCCACGCGATCGTCCAGGCCCCTCCCGATCTCGATGTCGACGACCTGCGCGCCCACCTCGAGTCGCGGCTCGTGCGCTACAAGCTTCCGCGCAGCTTCGAGCGGGTCGACGAGCCCGTGCGCGACGATGCCGGCAAGGTGCGCCGCTCGCGTCTCGTCGACGAGCGCCGGTCACAGCCTTGAGTCGACGAGGGCTCGGGTGGTGACGCTCGTGCCCCTGCCCGGACAGCCGGAGGGGTCGCCGTGGCCCGCGCCGGACTGGGCGGAGGGACCCATCCCGCGCGGCGTCGACCTCGCGCCGCTCCTCGACGCCGCATTCGATGCTGGCGGCCCCCTGTCGCTCACGTATGCCGTCGTCGTGATCCATCGGGGCCGGCTCGTAGCCGAGCGCTACAGCGGCGTCATCGAGCACTGGGATCGAGCGGACGAGCCCGTCGGACCGGACACGCCGCTGCTGTCGTGGTCGATGGCCAAATCGATGCTCCACGCGGTAGTCGGCGTCCTCGTGGGTGAGCGGCGGGTGCAAACCCACGCGCCGGCGCCCGTCCCGCAGTGGGCCGCCCCGGACGACCCCCGGCGGACGATCACGCTGCAGGACCTCCTCGAGATGCGCGACGGCCTCGACTTCGCGGAGGACTACGTCGACGCGCGCGCCTCCGACGTGATCGAGATGCTGTTCGGCGCGGGCAAGGACGACGTGGCCGCCTTCGCTGCCGACCGCCCCGCGATCGCGGCTCCCGGTCTCCGTTTCAACTACTCGAGCGGCTCCAGCAACATCGTGTCGGCCATCGTCGACCGCGAGGTCGGCTTCGGTGACCGCTACTGCCGGTTCCTGCGCGAACGTCTCTTCGATCCCATCGGCGCGCAGTCGGCCCGTCCGACGCTCGACGCAGCGGGCACATGGGTCGCGTCGTCGTACGTCCACGCGACGGCTCGCGACTTCGCCCGGTTCGGCTACCTCTACCTGCGCGACGGCGTCTGGGACGGCCGACGAGTGCTGCCGGACGGTTGGGTGGACCACGGCCGGCGGCCCCGGTCGGTCGACCCGGAGGACGGGTCGTTGTACGGGGCGCACTGGTGGGTGGTCGGCGACGGGCACGGGTCGTTCCAGGCCAGCGGGTACGAGGGCCAGTCGATCCTCGTGTGCCCGGGCCTCGACCTCGTCGTGGTGCGCCTGGGCAAGACTCCCAGCGACCGCTACCCACAGCTCCGCGAGTGGCGGGCGGCGGTCACTGCGGCCTTTGCCGCGGGGGACGCCATACTCGGTGGGTGACAGTCGAGCCGCTCGTCCGGGCGACCGCGTTGACGAAGCGTTTCGGGTCTGTCACCGCGCTCGACGCCCTCACCGTCGACATCCCGCACGGGCGCACCGGCCTGGTCGGAGCCAACGGCGCGGGCAAGACGACGTTCTTCCGGCTGCTGCTGGGGCTCGGGCGTGCCACGTCGGGTCGGCTCGAGGTCGGCGGCCACGCGGTCGACGACGACCCGATCGGGGTGCGATCGACGATCGGCTACATGCCCGAGCACGATTGCCTGCCTCTCGACCAGACCGCCGCCGACGTGGCGGCCACCTTCGCCGAGCTGAGCGGCCTACCCCCGCGCGCGGCCCGCCAACGGGCATCCGACGTGCTCGACCTCGTGGGCCTCGACGAGGCGCGCTTCCGGCCGATCGCGGGCTTCTCCACCGGCATGCGTCAGCGCACGAAGCTGGCCCAGGCGCTCGTGGCCGACCCCCAACTCCTGCTGCTCGACGAGCCGACCGCCGGTCTCGACCCCACCGGCCGGGAGGAGATGCTGGCGCTGGTCGCACGCGTCGGCACCTTCGGGATCTCGGTGCTGCTGGCGACGCACCTGCTCGACGACGTGCAGCAGGTCTGCGACAACGTCGTGATGATCGACGGCGGGGCGCTGGTCGTCGCCGGCGCCACCGAGGGCCTCGTGCAACGGACCGGGATGGTGGTCGTCGACGTCGGCGATCGCGGGGGCGAGCTCGTCTCCGCGCTCGTCGCACGGGGCATGAACGCCACCGTGGTCGACGACACCGTCGAGGTCACCGTCACCGCGGTGGACGACGTCGACACGATCCGGGACGCCATCGCCGATCTCGGGTTGCCGCTGCACCGACTCAGCAACCGCTTCCGATCGCTCGACGACGTGTTCCTCACCGCCGCGGGGCACCCGTGACATCCACAACCAGTGGCGCCACGAGTGGAGCCGTCTACGACCGCGGCTACCGGCCCTACGACGGCCCACGGGGTGGCCGTCGCGCGGTCCGGCTCGCCCTGTTCCGCGTGTCGGTGCGCCGCGCCCTCGGGCTGCGCCGGCCGTGGCGCCAGAAGGTCGCGCCGTTCCTGCTCCTCGGCGTCGCGGTGATCCCCGCCGTGGTCAACGTCGGCATCGGGTACGTCACGCGCGACAGCCCACCGATCGGCTTCGAGTTCATCACGTATCGCGACTACGTGGTCGTCTCGAGCTCACTCTTCCTCCTGTTCGTGGCGCTCACGGGGCCCGACGTGCTCTGTCCCGACCGCCGCAACAAGGTGTTGCCGCTGCTGTTCGCCCGCCCGTTGACGGGTGCGGACTACGTGGCGGCGAAGCTCGGCGCGATCGCAACCATCGTGTTCGCTTTCGGCGTCATCCCCCAGATCGTGCTCTTCGGCGGCCAGATGCTGGTGCGCGACCGCGCGCTCGACTACCTGCGCGACAACGCCGAGGTGCTTTGGCAGGTTCCTGCAGCGGTCGCGGTCGTTGCCATCTACTACGCGGCGATCGTGCTGGCCATCTCGTCGCTGACCGGCCGTCGCATCGTGGCTGCCGCGGTCTTCATCGGCCTCATGTTCGCCACCGCGACCGTCTCGGCGATCCTCGTCGGAGACACCTCGCAGCAGTTCAACCAGGGGAGCGTCGCCGGGCTCATCGACCTCGCGGCGCTCCCCTTGCACCTGCGCGATCTGCTGTTCCTCGGCCATCTCGACCCCGAGGGCCCGCTCGGCGGTGTTGCGAAAGGCGGGCTGTTCGCCGTGGGCACCTACGCCGCCGTGCTCTCCGTGGCGCTCGTCGTTCTCTTCGTCCGTTACCGCTGGGAGGACCGATGAGCGAGCACCGCAGCGCAGCGAGGAGCGCAGCTCCCATGTGGCAGGCCGGTACACCGGGCGAGGAACGAGGACGGTGAACCGATGAGCGAGCACCGCAGCGCAGCGAGGAGCGCAGCTCGATGAGCGCGGCGGATCCCGCGTTCGTGCCGGACGCCACCGTCGAGGCGACGGAGGTGTCGGTGTGGTTCGGGCCGAAGGTCGCGCTCACCGAGCTGTCGTGCTCCTTCGGGCCGGGTGTGGCCGGCCTGCTCGGCCCCAACGGTGCCGGGAAGACGACCTTCATGCGCGCCATCACCGGGTTGCTGCCCGTGAACTCGGGGCGGCTGCGCGTGGCGGGTGGCGACCCGCGTCGCGATCGCGCCGTGCAGCGCAGCATCGCCCTCGTCTCCGAGGACGAGGCGGTACCCGGCTCGGTGAGCGCGCGCGAGCTCGTGCACTACATCGCCGACCTCCATCGGGTCGCGGACAGCGGAGCCCCCGAGCGCGCCCTCGCGACGGTCGGTCTCCTCGACGTCGCCGATCGTGCCGTTGGGAAGTTCAGCAAGGGCATGCGCCAGCGCACGAAGGTGGCCGCCGCGCTCGTCACCGACCCCGACGTCCTGGTGCTCGACGAGCCGCTGAACGGCGCGGATCCCGTGCAGCGGGCGAACCTCATCGAGCTCTTCCGTCGCCTCGGCGCCGAGGGCCGCACGGTCATCGTGAGCAGTCACGTGTTGCACGAGGTCGAGCGCCTGGCCGACCGGGTCATCGTCGTGATCCAGGGCCGCCTCGCGGCGGCCGGCAGCCATCGCGCCATCCGTGACGCGATGGATGACCGACCGCGTCAGGTCCTGATCCGGGCCGACGGCGCCCGGCGTCTGGCCGCCGCGCTGCTCGACCTCGACAGCGTGGCCGGGGCGTCGGTGCGTGACGGCGAGGCGGTGATCGCCACCAACCGGGCGCGCGACGTGGCCGTCGCCCTGCCGCGCATCGCGCGTGAGATGGGCATCCGCCTCACCGAGGTCCGGCCGCTCGACGACTCGCTCGAGAGCCTGTTCCGGGAGCTCGTGCGATGAGTGAGCAGAGCGAAGCGGAGGCGCGCAGCTCCCGTGCCCGCAGACCCGCGATCGCGGTCACCGGGTTCGCGCTGCGTGCGTGCTTTCCGCGGAAGCGCCGCTGGGGCCTGCTCCTGCCGTGCGCCATGGCGATTCTCTTCGGCCTGCTCGCCCGGACCGACCACGGCACCGCGTCCGAAGGCTTCGCCCGGGTCGCGGACCACGGCCTGTTCGGCTTGCTGTTGCCCATCGCGTGCCTCGTCATCGGTGACGCGGTCATGGGCGCCGAGGTTCGCGCCGGCACGCTGCCCTTCACGTGGCTGTCACCGGTTCCGTTCCGGACGATCGCCGTCGCCCGTTGGGCCGCCGGCACCCTCGTCGCGTGGGTGACGATCGTCCCCGCCTTCGCCCTCGCGGCCGTGGTGGCCGGAGTACCCGAGGCGGCGGCGGCTGCGGCGGCGGCGACGGTCGTTGGTGCCTGCGCGTATGTGGCGGTGTTCGTGCTCCTCGGCTGCGCCACCCGGCGCGCGACGGTGTGGTCGCTCGGAGTCGTGCTCCTCGGCGAGAGCCTCGTGGCCACTGCGCTCGTCAGCGTCGCCCAACTGTCGCCGCGCTGGCTGGCGTTCGCGGTGTTCGGCGGGCTCACCGACGTCCCCTCCGACCTCGTGCGCGACGGCCTGGCCCGAGGGTGGGGAGCAGCGGCGCAGCTCGTGGTGATCACGCTCGTCTGCCTGACGCTGTCGGGATGGCGGCTGGGGCACCTGCGGCTCAGCGGCTCGTCCGACTGAGCGCGTCGGGCGCGCCTACGGTTGACCGGTGAGCGGCAGCCCTTGATCGACGTCGAGCGAGCCCGCGCGGACACCCCTGGCTGCGGCCGCGTCGTCCATCTCAACAACGCGGGTGCGGCGCTCGCGCCCCGCCCCGTGCTCGAGGCGATGATCGGGCACCTCGAACGGGAAGCCGGCATCGGCGGGTACGAGGCGGCCGAGGAGGCCGCGTCGCGCGTCGAGCACACCTATGACGCGCTCGCGAGGCTCATCGGCGCGGAGCCGCACGAGATCGCCGTCGCCGAAAGCGCCACCCGCGCCTGGGACATGGCCCTCTACGCGGTCGGCCTGGGGCCGGGCGATCGGGTGCTGACCGGCCGCAGCGAATACGTGAGCAACGTCATCGCGCTCCTGCAGGTGGCCGCCCGCACCGGGGCGCGCATCGAGGTCGTCGACGACGATCAGCACGGTCAGATTGACGTGGATGCGCTTCGCACGCGCGTCGACGACGACGTGAAGCTGATAGCGCTCACCCATGTTCCCGCCAACAACGGACTGGTGAACCCGGCGGCGGAGGTGGGCCGGATCGCGCACGATGCCGGCGCCCTGTTCCTGCTCGACGCGTGCCAGTCGGTGGGTCAGCTGCGGGTCGACGTCGACGAGCTGAGATGCGACATCCTCGCCGCGCCGGGGCGCAAGTTCCTGCGCGGGCCGCGCGGCACGGGTTTCTCCTATACACGGGCTTCGGTCATCGAGCGACTCGAGCCGCCGCTGCTCGACGTGCACGCGGCGCGCTGGACGGCACCCGATCGTTACGAGTTGCGCGACGACGCCCGTCGCTTCGAGAGCTGGGAGTCGAACTACGCGGCCAAGATCGGGCTCGGTGTGGCCGTCGACTACGCGCTCGAAGTCGGGATCGAGGCCATCGAGGCGCGGGTGTCCGGGCTCGCGGCCCGGCTCCGGACCGAGCTCGCCACCATCCCCGGCGTGGCGGTGCACGATCGTGGCCGGCGGCTCTGCGGCATCGTGACCTTCTCCGTCGGGTCGCTACCGGCGGTCGAGGTGCGCCGGAGGTTGCGGGAACAGGCGATCAACACGTGGGTCGCCTGGCACGAGCACGCCCTGCTGGCCGGCCCCGACGGCCCGCCGGGCGACCTGGTCCGGGCCTCAGTGCACTACTACAACACCGACGACGAGCTGGGCGCCCTCTGCGACGGGGTCCGGGGCCTCGCTCGCTGACGCGGGTCGTAGGGTCGGCTCAGCTCGGGGCGGCGGTGCGCCGGGCCACCGACACCCGGTACGCGCCCGAGCGGGCGTGGAGGATGGGGTCGGCGGTGAGCTCGATGCCGTCGGGGACGCGCGTCGGGTCGAACACGAGGATGTCGCCGTCGCGTTCGCGGTCGAAGGCGAGGCCGGTGACCTCGACCCGGGCGATGCGCACGCGGGTGCGTCCCTCGGGCCAGACGGCGGTGGGATCGTCGACCGCGTCGTCTGCCTCGGCGAGCTCGAGCTCGAGATGAAACCCGGCCGGTGCCGTCGCGAGGCGATCGGCCAGCTCCTGCTGCAGGTAATCGGGATCGCGCGCCGCGGCCTCGTCGTCGCTGATCGACGCGTCGCCGTCGTCGGGAACGAGGTGCCAGCGCGCATGGCGGGACGACCCGTCGGCGGCGACGAACTTGAAGGCGTGGATGCCGTGGTAGGTCAGGCGGGCGTAGCTCTCCGGCATCGGGGCCGTGATCGCCGCGGTCACGGCCGGCACGGTCTCGGGGTGCGCGGCGAGGAACGCGCCGACCTTCTCCATGTCGAGCTGGCCGGTGGCCGGATCGGGCCGGCGCGCCTCGTTGAAAGCCAGCAGGTCCTCGGGTGTGCGCACGAAGAACGTCGGCAGGCTGAGCCCGACGATGTCGGTGGTGCCCCCGGCGGGCAGGTAGACCTTGACCGCGACACCGCGCCCGTCGCGGGTGCCGTCGGGGACGCCGGGGTCGCCGTTGCCGTTGGAGAAGCGCACGTGGGCGCGCAACCGAGCTCCCTGGAGGTGCTCGGCCCGGCTGAGCTCGGCGGCCGCGGGCGTCGCCGTGAACGTTGCCGCGCACAGCATCCCCTTGGCGTGCGCGGCACGGTGACCCGGGTGGGTGCCGTACATCGTGTGGAGAGCATCGACGAGACGATCGCTGAGATCGGCCACGATCGGCGAGCCTAGGCTGTTCGGCCGGGACAGGCGGCTACCGTTTGCGATCGTGCTCGTGCGACGCGTCGTCCCGGTCGTCCTGGGCACCCTGCTGCTCGCCGCCGCGTGCTCGAGCAGCAACGGCGGCGCGGCCGGGCCGACCACGAGTGCGGCATCTCGCCGCGGGGGAGCGGAGATCTTCTTCCCGGGGTACAAGAGCGACGTCTACGCGTCCGTCGAGCACTGGCTCTGTCGCCCCGACCTCGTCCGAAACCGCTGCGGCGGCGACCTCGACGCGACGGTGGTGGCGGCCGACGGCACGCTCACCCCGGAGCCGTTCGTCCCGGCCAAGCGGCCGGCATTCGACTGCTTCTACGTGTACCCGACCGTCCGGCTCGGTGCCGAAGGCAACGCGGCGTTCGACGGCAAGTACACGGAGGAGACCTTCACCGTCCGCACCCAGGCCGCCCGGTTCGGCAAGGAGTGCGGGATCTACGCACCGCTCTACCGGCAGCGCACGCTCACGGCCCCCTCCAACGCCAACGTCGATTACAGCGGGATCGCGTACGCCGACGTGCTGGACGCCTTCCGCTACTACCTCGGCCACCTCAACGGAGGACGGCCGTTCGTGCTCATCGGGCACTCGCAGGGCGCCGGCCACCTGCGCCGCCTCATCGCCGAGGAGATTGACCCCAACCCGAAGCTGCGCGACCGCTTGATCTCGGGCCTGCTGCTGGGCAGCGCGGTCGGCGTGCCCGCCGGGAAGGACGTTGGCGGTTCGTTCAAGCACGTTGCTGCGTGTCGCGCATCGTCCAACGTCGGCTGTGTGATCACCTACTCCTCGTTCCGCTCGACGTCGCCGCCCCCGGCCGACTCGCTCTTCGGACGCGTGCGGGAGCCGGGCCAGCGGGCGTTGTGCACCAACCCGGCCAGCCTCGGTGGCGGCAGCGGCCCGTTGGTGTCGTACTTCGACGCGAGAGACACCGCCCAGCTCATCGGCCGGGTGTTCCGCGTGTTCGCCGCGGGCGTCGCCAACCCGCCTGCGATCTCCACGCCATTCGTCGCCCTGCCCGGCCTCGTGTCGTCGGCCTGCGTCGACGCAGGCCCGTTCTCATACCTGCAGCTGACCGTGCATCCCGATCCCGGCCCTCGCGTCGACGACATCGGCGGCGACCTCACCGCGCAATGGGGGATGCACCTCGTCGACGTCAACGTCGCGCTCGGCAACCTGATCGATCTGGTGGGCCGCCAGGCGAAGGCCTGGCGGGCGGCGCACTGACGCGCAGTCAGGCCGGACGCCGCTCGTTGAGCTCGAGCGCGTTGTCCCGCAGGATGAGGCGCTGCGTCGCGTCGTCGAACGCCTTCAACTCGACCGCGTAGTCGAGGGGCTGCGCCATGCCCTCGATGTGGGGCCAGTCCGAGCCGAAGATCACCCGGTCCGCGCCCATGAGCTCGACGACCTCGTTGACGTCGTCCTCCCAGAACGGATTCACCCAGATGTGACGCCGGAACGTCTCGACGGGGTCCTCGGCGAAGAACCCGGGCAGCTTGCGGGACGCGGAGCGCAGCTTGCGGAACAGATCGCGCAGGAACTCCGACCCGTTCTCCACCGACGCGATGCGGACGTTGGGGAAGCGCGCGAACAGCCCGTCGAACACAAGAGAAGCGAGGAAGTCGTAGATCGCCCGCTCCATGTTCAGCATCTTGACCGACGGCCGGTTGGCGCCCTCGAAGGTGGCCGCGAATCCATCGGGCGCGTAGCCGTTGGAGGGGTAGCCGCTGTCGCCCGCGTGGACCACGACGGTGATGCCGGCTTCGTCGACGCGCGCCCAGAATGGATCGAAGGCGGGGTGCGCCGGCGGGAGCTGCCCGCGTGCGGTGGTCGGCGCCGCAGGCCTCATGCAGACCACCCGGGCGTCGTCGGCCAGCGCCCGTTCGAGCTCTCCGACGGCGGCGTCGATGTCGGCGAGCGAGATGTACGGCGCGGCGAAGATGCGATCGCGGTAGTTGCAGCCCCAGTCCTCCGACAACCAGCGGTTGAAGGCGCGGTACATGATCGCGACGCCCTCGGGATCGTGGGCCAGCAGCTCCTCGTAGATCATCCCGAGCGTGGGGAACAGCCAGATGCGGTCGACACCCTGGTCGTCCATCACCCGCAGCCGCGCGTCGCGGTCTCGGTACTCGGGACGAATGGGCTCGCGGACGGCGAGGTACTCCTGCGGCCGCCTTCCCGACGCGTTGCCCCGGAAGTACTCGGCCAGCGCGCCCGCCTTGGCCACCGGGTCGAACGTGGGGTTGACGACGGCGCGGCTCACGCGTCCGCCGATCACGTGGTACTTGCGGCCCCCCACGTCTGCCCACTGGATGATGCGAGGCCCGAGTTTAGGGTCGAGGTGACGGGTGAACGCGTCGAGTGCCTCGTAGTAGTGGTTGTCGGCGTCGAATGCACGGTCGCTCACCCCTCCCGTCTACCACGGGCCGGGCGCGGCCGGGGCGGGTGCGAGGATCACGGCCATGGACTGTCTGCTGGTTTCGCACACGCACTGGGACCGAGAGTGGTACCGCACGTTCCAGGCGTTCCGCGCCCGGCTGGTCGACACCGTCGACCGGGTGCTCGACCTCCTGGCGGCCGACCCCGGCTGGCGGTTCCTGCTGGACGGCCAGTCGGTGATCGTCGAGGACTACCTCGACGTCCGTCCCGGTAGGCGCGCCGAGCTCGAGGCCGCGTGTCGGGCGGGGCGGCTCGCCGTCGGGCCGTGGTACGTGCAGCCCGACTCGCTCCTGCCGTCGGGTGAGGCGCACGTGCGCAACCTGCTCGAGGGCCGGAGGGTGGCGGCGACGATCGGAGCGGCCTCCCGGGTCGCGTACACGCCCGACTCGTTCGGCCATCCCGCCCAGCTCCCGCAGCTGTTCGCCGGGTTCGGGCTGGGCCCGTTCGTCTACTGGCGCGGCAACGGCGCCGAGATCGACGCGCTCGGGCCCGTGTACCGCTGGGTCGCGCCCGACGGGACCGCGGTCGTCGCGCACCATCTGGCCGAGGGGTACTTCGCGGCGTCGTCACTTCCGCAGGACACCGACGCCGCGGTGGCCCGGCTCACGCGGCTCGCCTCGCGCCTGGCTCCTGACGGTCACGGGCCGGTGGTGCTGATGAACGGCATGGACCACTCGCCACCCGACACGACGACCGGCGACGTCGCACGCGCGCTCGCGACGGCGACGGGGTGGACGGTGCGCCGCGGCCTGCTCGACGATCTCGACGTCGTCGCGCCGGACGGGCCCGCTCCGACGTTCACCGGTGAGCTGGTGGGTGCGCGGGTCGCCAACCTCCTGCCCGGCACCTGGTCGGCGCGACTCGGGTTGAAGCGGCGGAACCGCGACGCGGAGGCCGGGCTCGAGGGATGGGCGGAGCCGTGGGCTGCAATAGGCAGGCGGCTGGGTTGTCCCGACGAACGGCCCGCGCTCCGGCGCGCGTGGCGGGCGTTGCTGCAGAACCAGGCACACGACTCGATCTGCGGTTGCTCACAGGACCGCGTGCACGAGCAGATGGAGGCGCGCTATTACGAAGCCCACGAGCTCGCCGGCGAGACGACCGCGCGCGTGCTCGAGCGCCTGGCCGGTCTCGGCGCCGAGCGCCGGGTGCCGTGGACCAGCGAGCTCGACATCGCCGTCTTCAACCCCTCACCCCGCGTGCGCACCGACGTGGTGAGGTTCGAGCTCGACGGCTTCCCGCTCTACCAGGTAACCCAGGCCGGTCTCGACGTGCACCCGTTCGCGCTCGCGTCGTCGGCGCACCACGGCTTCGTCGTCGACGGCGCGCCCGCCCGGATGGTCGTGACGGACAGCCCGCACCGGGTGCGGATGCTGACCGAGAGCCCCGCGGTCGACGTCGAGTTCGTGGCGCGTGACATCCCCGCCTTCGGGTGGCGTCGGTACCGGCTGGCGCCCGGCCCCGCCGCTCCGGACGAGCACGACGGTGGCCGCGACATCGGGTGGGGCGGCGTGGAGGTGAGCGCGGCCGACGACGGCACGCTCGACGTTCGGCTCGGGGATGCGCGCTTCACCGGTCTCACGGCCGTCGAGGATCGCGGCGACCGGGGCGACACCTACGACTTCGACCCCGTCGGCGGTGACCCCGGCGCCGCGCTGGCCTCGACGCGGGTCGACCGGTACCGCCACCCGGCGGGCATCGAGCATCTTGTCGTTACGCGGGTCTTCGACGTTCCCGCGCGCCTCGACGAGTCGCGGGCGGCTCGATCGAGCGAGACGGTCGGGCTCACGATCGTCACCGAGGCCCGGGTGATGGCCGGCGTGGAGCGCGTCGACCTGCGCCTGCGCGTCGACAACACCGCGCGTGACCATCGCCTACGCCTGCTGTTCCCGACGGGGCGGCCGGTCGCGCGCTTCACCGCCGCCACCACGTTCGACGTGACGACGCGCGAGTCGTTGCCACCCGACGACAGCGCGTGGGTCCATCCCGCGCCGACGACGTTCCCCCAGCAGGGCTGGGTGGCGGCCAACGGCCTCGTGGTCGTGGCGCCCGGTCTCTACGAGGCCGAGGTGTCGCCCGACGGCACGATCGCGCTCACGCTCGTGCGGGGCCTGGGCTGGTTGGCGCGCATGGACCTCACCACCCGGCCGGTTCCCGCGGGCCCGGGCCTGCCCGCGCCCGGGGCCCAGTGCCTCGGCCCCGTGCACGCGGCGCTGGCGCTGGTGCCGGCGCCGGATCCCTCGCTCGCACGCGCGGTCGAGCTCGGGCTGCGCGCCGTCCCGGCGGGGCCGGCCGGCCCGTTGCTGGCTGCGGGCCGGTCGTTGCTGACGCTGTCGCCGGGTGCGATTGTCTTGTCCGCGCTCAAACCGGCAGAGCGCGGCGACGGCATCGTGCTGCGGGTGCTCAACCCGACCGACGAGGTGGTCGAAGCGGTGGTCGACCTCGGCTTCGCGGTGTCGGCCGTCCGGCCGGTGCGCCTCGACGAAGGCCCGGCGGACGACGGTGAGGTCGCGCTCGAGGGCGACCGCATCCGTCTCACCGTCGAGCCCCACCGCCTGCGCAGCGTGCTGTTGGACTGAGGGCTGAAACCCGAAAGCGTCAGTCGCGCTCGTAGCGCCAGCCCGACGCGACCATCCAGAGCCGGTGCCGCGGCCCCGGTCCGTGGAGCGGGCCCCCGTCGTACGCGACGTCACCTTCGTAGACCGCGACCACGCCGTCGTCGACGCGTGAGAAACGGGTCTCGAAGCGCTCCGGCTCGTGGCTGCGGGCGTCGAGCAACGCGGCCGACAGACCGGGCGAGCGGGCCATGCGGTGGAGCGTGATCCACGTCGGCGGGGCGAGGTCGATCTCACCGGCCTCGCGACGGGCGATGGCGTCGGCCGGCCGCATCCACGTGTGGTCGTGGATCTCGCCGCCGTCGATCGTGATCACCGGCGTGACGGCGGGGCACGGGGCGAGGAAGAACCACGTGGCGAACCGCTTCGGCGAGATCGGCGGCGCGGTCCAGTGCGAGAACGGCACCAGATCGGCCTCGTCGAGCACGAGGCCCGCCTCCTCGGCCGCCTCACGCACCGCGGCGCGGCGGGCGGCGGTCGCCTCGTCGTGCGGCGCTTCCGCCAGGTAGTCGCCCGGGTCGATGCGCCCGCCCGGAAACACCCACATCCCGCCGGCGAACTCGAGCGCGGTGTTGCGACGGATCAACAGCGTCTCGAGGCCACCGTCACCGTCGCGGGCGACGATCACCGTGGCTGCGGGGATCGGCGACGGGCCGGGCGGGTTCGAGGATGTTGTGTCCGCCACGGGGCGAGGCTATGACCTCCCGCATGAGCGGGCACGGCTCCGACGCCCAGGGACCCGCCGATGAGGTGCGAGTCGAGCGCGTGGGTGAGGTCGCGGTGCTCACGCTCGACCGTCCCGACCGGCTCAACGCCTTCACCGGTCGCATGGGCGCCGCGCTCGGACGCGCCTACGCGGCGTGCGACGGCGACGACGGCGTCCGCGCAGTCGTCGTCACGGGTGCGGGGCGCGCCTTCTGCGCGGGCGCCGATCTCGGCGGCGCCGGCGACACCTTCGCCGCGCCGGGTGAGGGCTTCACCGCCTCGCCGGTCCGGCCCGCGGCGTGGGAGGTGCGCAAGCCGGTGATCGCCGCGGTGAACGGTCACGCCGTCGGCATCGGCCTCACCATCGCCATGCAATGCGACATCCGCGTCGTGGCCGAGGACGCCACCCTCGGGTTCCTTCACGTGCGGAGAGGTGTGCTCCCCGACATGCATGCCCACTGGACGGTGCCGAGGGCCATCGGGTTCGCGCGCGCCACCGAGCTGCTCCTCACCGGCCGGACGTTCTCAGGACGCGAGGCGGTCGATCTCGGGATCGCGTCCCGGGCGCTTCGCGCGCCCGATGTCCTCCCGGCCGCGCTGGCGATGGCAAACGACATCGCGGTGCACACCGCTCCGCTGTCGGTCGCGCTGAGCAAGCGGCTGCTGTGGTCGGATGCGGATCGCGACGCGGTGGGCCGGATGGAGACCGAGTTCCACCGCTACGTCATGGGCGCGGGTGATGCGCGCGAGGGCGCGTCGGCGTTCGTGGAGCGACGCCCGCCGCACTGGCGGCAGCGGGTGCCGGGCGACTGGCCTCAGGGCTTGGACTGAGGCGCGCGCCGCCGGGCCCGTAGGGGGCGAGCGCAAACTTTGGTTCCACCCGACGGGTGTTTCTGTCGAAGGGGATGACGGACGGGGAAAGGTCAACCGGCCAAAGGGCGTTGGCCCGGAGGGGTTGGCGAGCCGCCTTCCCCCGTCCAACCGGCATTGTCGCGCCCTGGGTCGTCGCGCGGCCGGACCCTCAGCCGGCCGGCCGCCGCCCGGTCAGCGCGCGCCCGACGAGCACGCCGATCGGTACGGAGATCGCGGTCCAGGCGAGGATGAACGCAAGGATCCTCATGCGGGTGACGTCACCGACCGTCCGTGGCCGTCACTCCGGCCTGAGTCGATCGCTTCGTGGCCACCCGACGTTCCCCCCGCCCTTCGATCGCGTCGCTTTCGCGTTCGCGCTCACACGCAACGTACCCGACCTCGCCTGCAGAGTCGAACTTTCGCGTCGCGCGCGTCGTCGCATCCCGGTGGACAGAGACGCGTTTGGCCACGATGCTCACACGGAGCGGGTCCGTCGAACCCGCCGACAGGGAGGAGCAGCCGGGTGCACGAGCCCGATCCGGGCACCGTCCGCGCTGCCGCGGACGGAGACCCGGTCGCGTTCGAGGAGCTGGTCCGCGCCTATCAGGCCCAGGTCTGGCGCTTCCTGCGGCACCTGCTGGGCGACGCCGCGTTGGCCGAGGACGTCACCCAGGAGACGTTCCTGCGGGTGTTCCAGCGGTTGCAGACCTTCCGGTACCGGTCGCGCTTCTCGACGTGGGTGTTCCAGGTCGCCCGCAACGCGGGAGTCGATGCGCTCCGGGCCCGGGCCCGTCAGGAGCGTCTGGCCCGCCTCGTGCCGCCGCCGAGCGTGGTGGCGGGCGCGGACAGCGGGGCCGACATCGTCGCCGCGCTCAGCTGTCTCAGCGTGAGGTTGCGCGAGTCGCTGCTGCTCGTGGAGGTGCTCGGCCTTCGCTACCGCGAGGTGGCGCAGGTGCTCGGCGTCCCCGAGGGGACCGTCAAGAGCAGGGTCGCACAGGCTCGTCAACGCATGGCCGCGTGGCTGGCGGTCGGGGAGCGGGCAGATGAGATGTGAACGCGTCCGTCTCCAGCTCTCCGTCGCGCTCGACGAGTCGTTGACCGACGACGAAACCGCCGCGCTGCGCGCTCATGTGGCGGGGTGCCCCGGGTGTGCGGCGCAGGAACGGGTATGGCGAGACGTGCGCCGCCAGCTGCGTGTCGAGGTCGTCGGGGAGATGCCCGACGTCGCCCCGCGCGTGCTGCATGCGATCTCCACCACGACCGACACGCCCCGCCGACCCCACCGGCCGCGTCGGTCTCGCCGGCGAATGGCGTGGCGGCTCGTGCCGGTCCCGTTGGTTGCGACCTTCGTCGCCGGTGCCCTGATCGGCGCCGGCATCGTGGCGGTGAACCGTCCCGCAGAGGTGGTCGCCGCCGACCTCGGCGCGCGTGTGCTGGAGGCCCAACGCACCCTGGAGACGCTCGCCGCCGACGTTCGTATCGTCGAGCGCGGCTGGCACCCCGACGTAGCGACGCGCACGTTCCGGGGGACCCTGCGCTACCGGGCGCCCGAGTCGGTCGGTCTGCGGATGACCGACGAGACCCGCTACCCGTCGTCGCGCTGGCGCGCCAACGACACCGACCTCGTCATCACCGAGGGACGGTGGTGGTCGCACGGGCCGGGCGCTTGCCCGGTGCAGCTCCAGCCGGGGTGCTCGCTCAACCAGCCGCGCCTGCGTGCCCTCACCCGACGGGAGCCGTTCGCGGAGGACAGCCCGGCGCCGCTCGACGTGGTCCTGCCGGCGCGCAGCTTCAGCGTGCCGACGGGCACGACCCGACTGCAGACGGGCACGGTGGCGGGGCGGTCGGCGATCGGCTTGCGCACGACGGTCGCCGAGGTGACACCGATCCTCAGCGGGCTGCGGTCGGTCGGCAACTGGCGCGAGCTCTACCCCGGCGACGACGTGGAGGTGTGGCTCGACAAGGACCACCTCGTGCCGCTCGAGCTCGTCGTGCGGCCGACCACCGATGCCGTGCGCCGCCGTTGGGCGGCCGAGCGCGGGTACCGCGACCCGCCCGGCCGCGTGCTGCTGAAGGTGTCGTTGTCCGGGGTCTCGGTGAACCGCCGGCTGCCACCGAACAGCTTTCCCTCCGCGCCGAACGACGCGCCCACGCGCGACGCGGGCTTCGTCGCGCGATCGGTTCCCGCGACCATCGTGCCCGTCCCCTCCCACGTGCCCGCCGGGATGCGCGCTTACCGGTCGGGCATCGTCACGCCACCGGGCGCGACCGCCGTCGGCGTGCGCACGTGGACCGACGGGCGGTCGTGGGTGAAGGTGCGTGCCACGCGTGCGTCGACCGACGGTGCGCTCTTCGACGACCTGGGCGACGTCGTGCGCCCGGTGCAACTCGGCGAGGCCGGCGTGGCGTACCTGGGTGAGCGAGGTGATCGCGTCGCGCTACACGGCCAGGGCATCGACGTGGTGGTGGAAGGAAGCGTCGACGAGACCGACCTTCGCGCCGTGGCCGCGTCGCTGGGCGTGCACGGACTGCCCGTCTCCGGCGCGTGGGCCGCGGCGGGCACGGGCACGGTCACCGACGCGACGGCCGTGCTGCCCGGGCTGCTCGTGGTGTCGGGCCTGGACGGCTTCCGCGCGCCGGGTCTGCGCATCGACGACCGGGTGGTCACGCTCGACTACGCCGGCGCCGGCGCCCGCGGGTTCCGTCTGACCGAGGCGCCGGGAGACACCCTCGTGCCGCCGCTCGACCCCGACGTGCGCGGTGTCGAGGTGCGCGACACGGTCGGGCGCTACCAGCCGTCGACCGGAGAGCTCGAGTGGGTGGAGGCGGGCATGGTCATCAGCCTGCGCAGCACCACCCTGGCGCTCGACGAGCTGCTCGGCGTCTCCGACCATCTGCGCGGCCCATGACCGAGCACCGCAGCGAAGCGAGGAGCGCAGGTCCCATGTGGCAGATCGGTGCAGCGTCCGAGGAACGAGGACGGTGAACCGATGAGCGAGCATCGCAGCGCAGCGAGGAGCGCAGCTCACGGGAGCGGGCGCTTCCGGAGGTGGACGTGGAGGGCGATCGCCGGCGTCGCCGGCGTCGCGCTCGGTGCGGCGTGCATGGCCTCCGCCCAACGGGCGCAGCGCGCCCCGTCGTCGTCGTTGCGCCCGGTGTCGCCGGTGCCGGTCGGCCCGACCCACGCCGCGCCGGTGCCCGAGCCGCGCGACCGGGTGCTGCTCGTGTGGACGCCGACGCGCCTGCCCGACACGATGGCTGCGCGCGTCGCCCCGCTGGCCGGTGTCGAGCGAGTGACCAGCGTCAACGGTGGGCTCGTCTCGATGACGCGCTCGTGGGATGCCGGCGGCGGCATCGTCGACCAGCCCCGACCCGGTTTCGTGATCCCCCTCGACGGCATGGCGTTCGACCCCGCCACGTTCGCCCCGTTCGTGCCGGCGACGGTGCGTCCGGTGTTCGAGCACCTGCGCGCCGACGAGGTCCTGCTCGGCACCACCTCGGCGCGGCTGCGACGCGTCCACGCCGGCGCCACCCTCGAGCTCGCCGGAGGGCGACGGGTGACGGTGGCGGGCATCGTGGACGACTCGGTGATCGGCGCCGCCGAGGTGGCGTTCACGCGGACGGGCGCGTCGACGGAGCTCCCCACTCCCCGCTACCTCCTCGTGGCCTACGACGGCGACCGCACGCACATCGAGGTCGCGATCCGGGGCACCGTGGAGGCCGCGCTGCCCGTTCGCTTCCGGGGCCCGGGCGAGACGCCGTTCTTCCGGCAAGGCGACGCGGTGCTCGCGCAGGTCTTCCTCAAAGCGCGCTTCGGCGAATTCGCCTTCCGCCCGGGAGAGGGGAAGACGATCGTGATCGACCCTGATTGGGAGCGGGCCAACCTCGTCAGCCGCGACGATCCGATCCTCGGCCGGCTGCGCTGTCACAAGGACCTGCTCCCGGCGCTCGACGGAGCGATGCGCGAGCTCGAGCGGCGCCACCTCGCGTTCGTGGTGGCCTCCTTCGAGGGATGTTGGAACCCGGTGCGGATCGTCGAGGGCGGCGACCTGTCGCGGCACGCGTGGGGCGCGGCGGTCGACCTCAACTATGCGAAGAACCCCACTCAGATCGTCTCGGCGCAGGACCCCCGCCTCGTCGACGTGATGACGCGATGGGGCTTCACCTGGGGAGGGCACTGGCTCGTGCCCGACCCCGCCCACTTCGAGTTCCTCCGGTTGCCCCCGAGCGGGTAGCCCGGCACTAGCCGGGCGGCGGGAGCGCGGTTCCCGATGGGAGCCACGACCAGCCCGGACCGGGCAGGATGACGGTGCCGCCACCGGGAAAGGCGGTGCTCTGCAGGGACGCGCGCATCTCGCAACCGAAGCCCTGGAGACAGTCGACCGCGCCGGACTCCGTCGCCAGCGTCCGCTTCACACCGACCGCGATACCGAAGCCCCCGGCGATGTCGGTCCGGACGAACTGCGCGGTGCTCTCGTCGCACCATCTGCCGTCGAAGCCGGAGCGGCATTCCTCGACCTCGAGGTACGCGCCCGGTGGGAGATTCGACCCCAGCACGAAGGCCAGTTGGTGGTCGGCGAGCTGCCCGGGCTCCACCCGGACCCCCGGCGGCCCCGGTGGCGCCACGGATGAGTCGAACGCGAGGTTGGCGACGGCGGTGTCGCCCGTGCTCGACCCACCGTAGGGGTAGCCGGTGGTCGCACGCAGCTGACAGCCGTTCGCCGTGGTCGCGCAGTCGACGCGGCCATTGACGGTGAAGATCGTCCGGTGGGCCTCCGTCGTGACGTTGATGCCCCCACCGATGTCGGCCTGCGTGAGGGTCGTGGTCGACGGGTCGCAATAGCGGGGATCGCGCGTCGGCGGGTCCTTGACCTTGCACTGTTGGACGAACAGCGTCGTCAGCGGTGTCCACTTGGTGCCCGTGACGCGCACGAGCTGACGGTCGACCAACCCGGTGCCGGGCGTCGCGGCCAGCGTCGACCGCTGGGCAGGAACGGCCGGGTCGAACGTCAGCGGCGCGGACGCGTTCTCCCCGTAGTTCGAGAGCGTCCCGGCGCCGGCGGTGCAGCCCTTGGCCTCGAGCGCGCAGTCGTACCGGCCCGTCGACGTATGAAGCACGCGGCGTACGCTGAGCGCCGTCGCGAACGCGCCCGAGCCGTCGGTCGGCGCGTAGCGGAGCGTCGAGAAGTCGCAGCCCGCTCCGGTCGGGCTGACGGCGTCACCGCGGCACTCGATGACGCCGACCTGCGTGTTTGGAGTGAAGTGCGCACCGTCGACGTCGATCTGCTGGCGGTCCACCAGCGCCTGGTTGGGAAGCGCGACGACGGTCGGGGCCGGCGGTGGTGGTTGTGACGGGTCGAACGCGATCGGCGCCCGGGCCGGCGTACCCGCGTACGGGATGGCCCGCACCTCGCACCCGCTCGCGGCGAGCGCGCAGTCGACGCGCACCTGCTTGATCGTGATCACGCGCTTGACGGTGAGGGCCGCGCTGGTGTGACCCGTGCCGTCCGCGTACGAGTAGGTGGAGGCGGAGAAGTCGCACAGCGCAAAGTCGTCCGACGGCGGGTTCTTGGCCTTGCACTCGACGATCTCCACGCTGTTGTCGGCGGGGAACCCCGAGCCCGTCACCTGCACGAACTGGCGGTCGACCAAGCCGGTGCTCGGCGCGACCGCCACCGTGGCCGGCGGGGGCGGGGGAGGCGCCGTGCCCGTGAAGGACACGGAGACGGCGGCCGACTCGTTGAAGTCGTTGATGGCTGCGGCGTTCACGACGCACTTCAGCGTCGCGGTCACACAGTCGACGGTACCCGTGCCCGTGCTCAGCCTCGCGTGCACGGTCAGGTCGGTGGCGAACGCGCCGGTGGCGCCGGCGGGTACGAAGCGCAGCGTGTTGAAGTCGCAGTCGTTGGGGCTCCGGGTCTTGGCCACCTCCCCACGGCATTGGAGGACCGCCACCTCGGCGCCCGGAGTGAAGCCTGCGCCCGTGACGTGCACGACCTGGCCGTCGGCCAGGCCGGTCGTGGGGTCGACGGCGAGCGAGGGGGGTGGCGGCGGCGCGACCGAGGGGTCGAAGGCGATCGACGCGGCACCCGACTCGCCACCCGGGACGGGATCGCCGTAGTACGCCGTCGCCATCACCCGCGCCTCGCACCCGTTGGGCGTAGTGACGCAGTCGGCACGGCCGTTGGCCACCCTGACCACACGGTGGACGGGGATGCTCGCGTCGACGGCGCCGGTGAAGTCGGCGCGCGTGAACTGTGACGTGCCGCGGTCGCAGAACGCGGGGTCGCTCGTCGGTGGCACCTTCACCTTGCACTCCTGCACGACCACGTTCGAGCCCGGGTTGAAGCCGGCGGCGCGCACCCGTGTGAGCTGGCGGTCGAGGAGGTTCGTCGCCGGGCTCGCGGTCACCTTCGGCGGCGGTGCCGCGGGAAGCGACGGGTGGAAGCTCAGCTGTCCGCCCCACGGGGCGAGGGTGGCGGAGGCCGGAGCGGCGCCCAGCACGAGGGTGAGCATCGCCACGGCGATGACGCACGGAAGACGACGGAAGCTCGAGCCGGACATGCGGCTCCCCCCCTTTTCTGTTGTGGCGACCGCGGTCGCAGTGCCCCTCGGGCGAGGCATTCTCGCACGGGTAGACGTTCCGGGGCCTGCGATGGTTCCCCGTGTGGGAGACAATGGGCCCATGCAGACCTACGAGAAGCTCTACATCGACGGCGCTTGGGTCGAGTCGGCCGGTAAAGCCAGCATCGACGTCATCAACGCCTCCACCGAGGAGGTCATGGGCCGCGTTCCCGAAGGCATCCCCGCGGACGTCGATCGGGCCGTCGTCGCGGCCCGCAACGCTTTCCCCGCGTGGTCACAGACCGCGAAGGAGGAGCGCGGCAAGTTGCTGCAGCGGCTCTCCGAGGGGCTGGGAGCGCGCATGGCCGACATCGCGACCACCATCGCCGGCGAGGTGGGGATGCCGATGCGGCTGTCGCAGCTGATCCAGGCGGGCCTGCCTACGGCGGTGATGGGCTCCTACGCGCAGATCCTCGAGGAGTTCCCGTTCGAGGAGCAGGTCAACAACTCGGTGGTCGTGCGCGAGCCGGTCGGCGTGGTCGGCTGCATCACACCCTGGAACTACCCGCTGCACCAGATCGTCGCCAAGGTCGCACCCGCGCTCGCCGCGGGCTGCACGGTGGTGCTGAAGCCGAGCGAGGTGGCGCCCCTCAACGCCTTCATCCTGGCCGAGATCGCAGACGAGGTCGGGCTGCCGGCGGGCGTCTTCAACCTCGTGTCGGGTCGCGGTCCGGTGGTGGGCGAGGCCATCGCCTCGCACCCCGACGTCGACATGGTGTCGTTCACCGGGTCCACGCGTGCCGGCAAGCGCGTCGCGGAGCTCGCGGCGCAGACCATCAAGCGGGTGGCGCTCGAGCTCGGGGGCAAGTCGGCCAACGTCATCCTCGACGACGCGGACCTCGAGCAGGCGGTCACTGCGGGAGTGAACAACGCGTTCCTCAACTCGGGTCAGACCTGCACCGCATGGACCCGCATGCTCGTGCCGCGCGTGAAGCAGGATGAAGCCGCCCAGATCGCGGTAAGGGCGGCTGAGAGCCTCACACCGGGAGACCCCTTCGGCGACACGGCCAGGCTGGGCCCGCTCGTGTCCGACACGCAGCGCGACCGGGTCCGCGGCTACATCCGCAAAGGCATCGACGAGGGGGCGAAGATGTTGACCGGCGGCGTCGACGCCCCGGAGGGGCTCGACACCGGCTACTACGTGCGCCCGACCGTGTTCGCCGACGTGCGCAGCGACATGACGATCGCCCAGGAGGAGATCTTCGGTCCCGTGCTCTCGATCCTCCTGTACGACGACGACGACGATGCGGTCCGCATCGCCAACGACACGGTGTACGGGCTGGCCGGCGCCGTGTGGTCGGGCGACCCCGAGCGGGCCAAGGCGATCGCCCGTCGCCTGCGCACCGGCCAGGTCGACATCAACGGCGGCGGGTTCAACTTCATGGCTCCGTTCGGGGGCTTCAAGCAGTCGGGCCTCGGCCGCGAGCTCGGGCGCTACGGGCTCGAGGAGTTCCTCGAGACCAAGTCGCTGCAGCTCTGACGGGCGCCCGCCCGGCCTTCTTGTCGTAGTCAGCCGTCCTGAGTACGGCTTTCTACGACACGAAGCAGAGGCCCGAGTGCCTACCGAGGCGCCCGGTTCGGGTGGGACGGTAGGGTCCGCGGCCGTGAACGCCCGCGCCCTGCTGTCCACGGCCGCTGACGCCCTGATCGACCTGCGCCGACAGCTCGAGCCCGACGAGCTGGTCGCGCTGGCGGCGCTCCCGCCCGAGTCGGTGCCTGCGCTGGCGGCGCTGGCCCACGAGGTGCGGTTGGCATGGTGCGGGCCCGAGGTCGAGGTGGAGGGCATCCTGTCGGCCAAGACCGGTGGCTGCCCGGAGGACTGTCACTTCTGCAGCCAGTCGGCGCGCTTCGAGTCGCCGGTGAAGGCCACTCCGTTCCTCGACCCCGACGAGCTGACGCGCGCGGCCGAGGAGACCGCGCGTCTGGGCGCGTCCGAGTTCTGCATCGTGCTCGCGATACGCGGTCCCGACGCGCGGGTGATGCGCCAGTTGCTCGATGCCGTGCCCGTGGTGCGCGACCGCACCGGGCTCAACGTGGCCGTGAGCGCGGGGATACTCACCCGTGAACAGGCGGTAGCGCTCGCAACTGCAGGTGTCCACCGCTACAACCACAACCTCGAGACGGCCCGATCGTTCTTCGGGTCCATCTGCACGACCCACACCTGGCAGGAGCGCTTCGAGACGTGCCGGTTGGTGCGCGACGTCGGCATGGAGCTGTGCTGCGGCGTGCTGCTCGGCATGGGCGAGTCCGATGCCCAACGCCTCGAGCTGTTGGGTCAGCTCCGCGACGTCGAGCCCGCCGAGGTGCCGCTGAACTTCCTCAACCCGCGGCCGGGCACGCCGTTGGGCGAGCGCACGCTGGTCGAGCCGCTCGAGGCGATCCGGTGGATCGCTCTCTTCCGGCTCGCCCTTCCCGACGTCATCCTGCGCTACGCCGGGGGGCGCGAGGTGACGCTGCGCGATCTCCAGGCCATGGGCATGACGTCGGGGATCAACGCGCTGATCGTCGGCAACTACCTCACGACCCTCGGGCGCGCGCCCGACGAGGACCTGCGGATGCTCGAAGACCTGCGCATGCCCGTGGGTGTCCTGTCGAAGGTGCTCTGAGGGGCTGTGTTCTGTAGCGGGTGCGGGCGGCCGTCACCCGAGTGCGACGGACGGTGCCGGCGCCGGCTCGATCCGCCCCGGTTCTGCGACGCGTGCGGGCGGCGCCTCGCCGTACAGGTCAGGCCCGCCTCCTACTCGGCCCGCTGCCGCGACCACGGCGAGGTCGCCCATGGACCGGGCTGAGGCCCACCGGCGACTGGCCGCCGCCCCCGTCGGGCACCTGGCGACCGTCGGGTCCGACGGGCGTCCCCACGTGGTGCCGTTCTGCTTCGCCGTCGCGGGCCAGACGCTGCACTCCGCCGTGGACCACAAGCCCAAGAGCACCACTCGGCTCCGGCGCCTCGACGACATCGCCGTCCATCCCGACGTCACGGTGCTCGTGGACCACTACGACGACGACTGGACCCGTCTGTGGTGGGTGATGGTGCGCGGGCGGGCGCTCGTGCTCGACGACGACGAGCGGGGCCGTGACGCTCTGACCGCGAAGTACCCGCAGTACCGCGACCGCCCGCCGCGTGGGCCGTTCATACGGGTGAGGATGGAGTCGACGCAGTGGTGGTCGGGCAGCGGATCAGGAACAGGAACCTAGGTGCTTCACGAGGAAGTCAACCGAGTGCTGGAACTCCTCCGGGGGGACGGCGGCGTGCGCGCCGGGCTGCACGTGGAGGCGCTTGTCGGGTGACGCGATGACGTCGAACAGGTCGAGCACGGGCTGCCGTTTGAAGAGCTCGTCGTCCCACTGCTGGAGGAACAGCACGGGACAGGTCAGCGTGCGGGCATCGGCTTCCAGCCGGGCACGCGTGGGTCCGACCAGCCCGAGCAGCCCGAGCACCGCCACCTGGATGCGAGGCTCGGCGGCGACGAACGGAAGACCGTAGATCGAGCCCATCGAGAGCCCCCAGTAGCCCACCGTGCCGTCACCGACGTCGCTGCACTTGCGCAACGCGTCGAGCGTGGCCCGCCAATCGGCGACCATCTCGTCGGTGCTCGCCGGCCGCGACCATTCGGTGGGGAACTCGCTGAACACCAGCATCGGGTCGCGGCCGCCGTCGGGCCGCCGGTCGCCGTGGTTGGGGCCGTCGATGGCCGCTGCCGCGTATCCGTGATGGCGCACCATGTGGCGGGCGAGATGGACGACGTACGCCACCCGTTTGTGCAGCGACCCGCCGTGGCCGATCAGGACGAGCGGGCGCGGGCCGGTCGCGGCCTCCGGCGTCCACACGAGCCCGGGCACGATGCGGCCGTCGACGTCCACGTCGAACCGCCGCTCGATGACTCCCATCTCGATCTTCGGCTCACCGATCCACTGCATCACGTCGACGGTAGGCGAAAAGTCACGGGGCCGGGTCACGCGTGGGCTCGGCCGGCCGGCGTGTGCCACCGGTGGCGGACTGCGACCGACCGCGCTCGACGATCGCCTGCCGCCGCCGTTCCACCGCGTCAGGGTCGAACTTGCGACGCGACCACTCGCGGAAGAGCCGGCCCTCGATCTCGAGACCCTCGGTGACGGTGGTGGCAGATGTCTGCTTGTACTCGGCGAGGAGCGCGCGTGCCGCGTCCTGCTCCGCGCCGACGATGTCGGCCGCGAGCGCGCGTGCCGTGGGCAGGAGCTCGTGGTGGGGCACCACGTGGTTCACGAGCCCGCACTCGAGCGCCTCCTGAGCGGTGAGGAAACGCCCGGTGAGGCTCATCTCCTTCGCCCGGCGCACGCCCACCGCCTGCGGCAGCAGCACCGACAGGCCCCATCCCGGCACGACACCGACCCGGGCGTGGGTGTCGCCGAAGCGGGCGCGTTCACTCGCGATGAGGAAGTCGCTGTGCAACGCCAGCTCCAGGCCGCCGGTGACCGTCGGCCCGTTGACGGCACCGATCACCGGCTTGACCATGTCGGCGGGGAAGGGTGTCGCCGCCACGCCCTGTCCGCCCCCCGACAAGTTGTCGCCGGTGGACCCCAGCTGCTTCAGGTCGAGACCCGCGCAGAACGCGGGGTCGGCACCGGTGAGGATGACGACGGCCACGTCGTCGTCGGCGTTGAGCTCGGCGATGGTCGCTGGAAGGGCACGCAAGAGCTCGACGTTGAGCGCGTTGCGCGCTTCGGGTCGGTTGAGGGTCACGACCGCGATTCCGTCCGCCCGGTTGACGAGCAACGGGTCGCTCCCTCGCGGCTGTGTCACGGCCTCGTCGGGCGTCACGGTCGCATCATCCTGACGACGGGCCCGGGCTCGCGGAGGGGAGCCGCCAGCTCGGCGAAGTCGCACAACAGCGGACGTGTGACGCGGGGATCGATGATCTCCTCGACCATGAACGACTCGGCGGTGCGGAACGGCGAGCGCACGAGGTTCATGCGCGCCTCGATCTCGGCCTTCAGCGCATCCGGGTCGTCGGCCTGCTCGAGCTGGGCCTTGAACGCGGCCTCGATCCCGCCCTCGAGAGGCAACGAGCCCCAGTCGCCCGACGGCCACGCGTAGCGGTACGACAGCCGGGCCGCGTTCTGATGGGCGGCGCCCGCCACGCCGTAGACCTTGCGCAGGATCACCGCGCACCACGGCACCCGCGCCTGGTAGATCGCGGCCAGCGTGCGCGCGCCATGGCGGATGGTGGCGGCGCGCTCGGCCGCGGCGCCGATCACGAACCCGGGCTGGTCGACGAGGTGTACGACCGGCAGGTGGAAGGTGTCGGCCAGGTCGACGAACCGCGTCACCTTCTGCGCCGCGTCGGCGGTCCAGCCCGCGCCGTAGTGGTAGGGGTCGCCGGCGAGCACGGCCACCGGCCAACCCGACAGGCGGGCGAGCCCGGTGACCGCGGGACGGCCGAACTCGCGCCCGAGCTCGAGGAACGAGCCGCGGTCCACGAGTGCGTCGATGATCGGCCGGACCTTGTATGGCTTGCGCCGGTCGCGGGGAATGGCGTCGACGAGCCATTCGTCGCGACGGTCGGGGTCGTCGTCGCACACGGCGCGCGGCGGCAGCCCGTGCACCGACGCGGGCAGATAGGAGAGGAAGCGGCGCACGCGGGCGAACGCCTCGTGCTCGTCGTTGACCGCGTCGTCGACCACGCCGTTGCGGACGTGGATCTGACTGCCGCCGAGTCCCTCCTTGTCGACGGTCTCGCCCAGGCGGGCCACCACGGGCGGCCCGGCCACGAACACCTGCGCGACGCCGCGCACCATCACCGAGTAGTGGCTGGTGACGACGCGCGCCGCGCCGAGCCCCGCGACGGGACCGAGCGCGAGCGCGACGACCGGCACGGTGCCGAGGTTGTCGACGACCCATTCCCAGCCCGGGTTGTAGGGGACGTAGGTGCGGCCCAGGGTGTCGAGCGACTTCACCGAGCCCCCGCCGCCCGTGCCGTCGACCAGGCGCACGAGCGGCAGGCGCAGATCGTGGGCCATGCGTTCGGCGTGCACCTGCTTGGCGAAGATCGACGCGTCGGCGGCGCCGCCCCGCACGGTGAAGTCGTCGCCGCCGACGACGACCGCCCGCCCGTCGATGCGTCCCCTCCCCATCACGAAGTTGGCGGGTCGGAACTCCGTGAGCTCGGCGCCCTCGTAGGTGGCGCGCCCGGCCAGCGCGCCGACCTCGTGGAACGAGCCCGCGTCGAGCAGCGCGTCGATGCGCTCGCGCACGGTGAGGCGACCCGCGTCGTGCTGACGCGCCACCTTCTCGGCCCCGCCCATCTCGCGCGCCATCGCCTCGCGCCGGCGCAGCTCCTCGACCTCGGGCTCCCATCCGTCTGCGTCCTGCCGGTCCTCGCGCGGCTCGCTCATGACATGAACGCGATCGGCAAGGCGAGGCCTGCCTCCTTGCGCAGCGACGCGATGCGGCGACCGGGCTGCACCGCGTCCTTGACGGTGCCGAGCCGGTCGCCGAGGTAGCGGGCGGTGGCGTCGAGGTCGGTCACCGTGAACGCGATTCCCCAGAAGCGGGCGGGGCCGTCGCCGTCCGGCGCAGGGGGGCCGACGAGCTCCAGGATCACGGGGCCCAGTCGGAAGAAGACCTGGCGCATGGTGCCGTGGTCGCGCGTTCGACGTGGCTCGAGGCCGACGGCCTG
This sequence comes from Actinomycetota bacterium, assembly GCA_005888325.1. Taxonomy (NCBI): domain Bacteria; kingdom Bacillati; phylum Actinomycetota; species Actinomycetota bacterium. Next base: position 94,094 of record VAWU01000032.1, on the reverse strand, counting down.
CAGGGCATCGACCGTGCGGGCCGGGTCGGGTGACGTCACCACGACGTGGTCGATCGCCACCACGCCGTTCGGGTGAGCGCGCCCGACGGCTCCCGCCGCGTGCGGCGCGCCGACGGCCCGGTGGCTGGCGAGACCGTCGATGCTGCCCCCGGAGTCGACACCGTCGAGCGACCACGCGCACAGGCCCTGGTGACCCCCCTCGACCACGAGGCGCACGTCGCCGATCAGGCAGTTGCCTGCGGCGTCGACGGTGAAGCCCACCTGCTCCCACCGCTCGGGCTCGTCGGAGAAGACGAGCCCGTCGAGCCTGATGCCGCCCTCAGCGCCGGCCGACGTTGGGACGCTTGCCGTGGTTGGCCTTCTTGCGTCGGGCCCGGATCTTGCGCTTGTTCGTCTTCTTCGACATGGCGGAGGAGACCGTAGTGCACGCGATTACCCTGGCCCCAATGGAACGATTGGGCATCGTGGGATTGCCGAACGCGGGCAAGTCCGCGCTGTTCAACGCGCTCACCGGCGGCAACGCCCTCGTCGCCTCCCATCCCTTCTCGACCACCGAGACCAATGTGGGCATCGCCCGCGTCGCCGACAGCCGCCTCGACGCGCTGGCCGAGATGTCGAAGTCGAAGAAGGTCGTGCACGCGACGGTCGAGCTGGTCGACATCGCCGGGCTGGTCGCGGGCGCGTCGTCGGGCGAGGGCCTCGGCAACCGCTTCCTCGCCGGGATCCGCGAGGTCGACGCGGTGATCCTGGTGTTGCGGGCGTTCGAGAGCGAGGAGATCGTCGGGGGTCACGATCCGCTCGACGACCTCCACACCCTCGAGCTCGAGCTGGTGCTGGCCGACGTGGCGTCGGTGGAGGGCCTTCTCTACCGGCGCCGCAAGGCGGCAAAGGGCGACAAGGACGCGGCCGCGGAGGTGCCGGCGCTCGAAGCCGCGCTCGAGGTCCTGAACGGGGGCACGCCCGTGTACCGCTCGTCGCTCACGGCCGAGCAGCGCACCGCGCTGCGCCCCGCGTTCCTGTTGACCAACAAGCCGGTGCTCGCGGTGGTCAACCTGGGCGACGACCAGGTCACCCAGGCGCTGAACGGGGCGGACGCGATCGTCAAGCCGGTGGCCGCGGAGCTCGGTGACGCGGCCGAGGTGCTGGGTGTCAGCGTGCAGCTCGAATCGGAGGCGGCTCAACTCGATTCCGGGGAACGGGCCGAGCTGCTCGAAGGGCTCGGGCTCGGCGAGGGCGCCCTGTCACGCGTCGTGCGCGCCGCGTACCTCCTGCTCGGCCGGCGCACGTTCCTCACGACGGGCGACAAGGAGTCGCGCGCCTGGACGTTCCGTGCCGGCGCCAAGGCCCCCGAATGCGCGGGCGTCATCCACTCCGACCTGCAGCGCGGTTTCATCCGCGCGGAGGTGATCCGCTGGGACGAGCTGCTCGGGCTCGGCTCCTGGGCCGCGGCCAAGGAAGCGGGCCGCCTGCGGGTGGAGGGCAAGGACTACGAGGTCGCCGACGGCGACGTGCTCGAGATCCGCTTCAACGTGTGAGTTCTGTGTACGAGGAAGGTCGAAGGTGGCCTGGCTGATCCGTGACGGCGAGGTGTTGGCGGCGCTGGACGTCGCCGAGACGTTCGGCGCGCGCTTCCGCGGCTTGCGCGGCCGCGACGGTGTCGACGGTGCCCTGCTGCTTCGGCCCTGCCGGTCGGTGCACACGTTCGGCATGCGCTTTCCGGTCGATGTGGCTTTCTGTCGCCGTCACGGCGAGACCTTCGTCGTGGCGTCGGTGGTCGAGATGCGACCCTGGCGCGTCGGCCTGCCTCGGCCGCGCGCCACCTGTGTCATCGAGGCCGAGGCGGGGGCGTTCGGCCGCTGGCGCCTCCTACCCGGCGACCAGCTCGAGATCAAGGGCTGACAACCTGACCGCGGGTCTGGTGCTCGTGGCCACGCCGATCGGCAACCTCGGCGACCTGTCTCCGCGCGCCGTCGAGGCGTTGAGCGGGGCCGACGTCATCGCGTGCGAGGACACCCGCCGAACCCGACAGCTGCTCGCCCATTCGGGCATCAAGACCCCCCGTCTGGTCGTCGTCAACGACCACACCGAGGCCGCGCGGGTGCGCGACGTGATCGGCCTGCTCGACGCGGGCTCGCGCATCGCCGTCATCACCGACGCGGGCACGCCGGGCATCTCCGACCCGGGCGTGCGTCTGGTGGCGGCGGCCGCGGCCGCCGGCCATCGGGTGGAGGTCGTGCCGGGCCCGTCCGCGCTCATCGCCGCCCTCGTCGTCAGCGGCCTACCGACGGGTCGCTTCTGCTTCGAAGGCTTCCTGCCCCGCAAGGGAGCGGCGCGTACCGCCCGGCTGGAGGCGCTGCGCACCGAGGCGCGTACGACGGTTGTCTACGAGGCGCCCCACCGGGTGCGCCGGACGGTGGCCGACCTCTGCGGCGCGCTCGGGCCGCTCCGGCGCGTCGCCATCGTCCGCGAGCTCACGAAGTTGCACGAGGAGACCTGGCGGGGCTCCCTGGGGGATGCCGCGGCACACCTCGCGGCCGAGCCGCGCGGTGAGTACGTGCTGGTGATCGACGGTGTCCCGCCTCCGGGCCCGCCCGCCGACGACGTGGTCGAGGCCGCGCTCCGGACGGAGCTGGACGCGGGCGCCGACAAGAAGGCCGCGATCGCGGCGGTGGCCGGGCGCCTCGGACTGCCAAAACGGCACGTCTACCAGATCGCCCTCGGCGTACGGTAAGCGCGTGGCCCGGTTCTACGCGACGACTCCCATCTACTACGTCAACGACGTGCCGCACATCGGCCACGCCTACACGACGGTGATCGCGGACGCCGTGTGCCGTTGGCACCGCCTGCTCGGCGACGACGTCTTCTTCCTCACCGGCACCGACGAGCACGGCCTCAAGATCCAACGGGCGGCCGAGTCCCGGGGCCTGGCGCCCAAGGAGATGGCCGACCGCACGAGCGAGCGCTTCAAGGAGGCGTGGCGGCTGCTCGACATCGCCTACGACGACTTCATCCGCACCACCGAGCCCCGCCACCACCGCGCCGTCCGGCAGTTGCTCCAGGCGGTGTACGACCGCGGCGACATCGAGCTCGGCACGTACGAGGGCCTCTACTGCGTGTCTTGCGAGGCCTACTACGTCGAAGCGGATCTGGTCGACGGCATGTGCCCCATCCACGGCACGCCGGTGGAGCCGGTCAAGGAGGAGAACTACTTCTTCAAGCTCAGCCGCTACCAGCAGCCGCTCCTCGACTGGTACGACGCGCACCCGGACTTCGTGCAGCCCGAGGGCAAGCGCAACGAGGCGCTCGGTCTCATCCGCGGCGGTCTTCAGGACTTCTCGATCAGTCGCACGTCGATCACGTGGGGCGTCCCGATCCCATGGGACGAGAGCCACGTCACCTACGTCTGGTACGACGCGCTCATCAATTACGCCACCGCCGTCGGCTACGGCACCGACCCGGACCGCTTCGACGCCTGGTGGCCGGCCGTCAACCACATCATCGGCAAGGACATCCTGCGCTTCCATTGCGTCTACTGGCCGGCCATGCTCCTCTCTGCAGGCATCACGCCGCCCCGCCACGTCTTCGTGCACGGCTTCCTGATGGTTGGCGGCGAGAAGATGAGCAAGACCCGGCTCAACCAGATCGCGCCCGCCGACCTCGTCGCCGACTTCGGCGTCGACGGCTTCCGCTACCACTTCCTGCGGGATCAGCAGTTCGGGCCCGACGGCGACTTCTCATACGAGCGCATGGTCGACCGCTACAACGCCGACCTGGCGAACAACCTCGGCAACCTCCTGTCGCGCGTGGCCACCGTGGTCGGCAGCAAGTGCGCGGGCGTGGGACCCGCGCCATCGGCCACCAGCCCGCTGGCCCCCATGGCGGCCGACGCCTACGCGGCGGCCGCAGCCGCTTGGGGGCGGGTGGCGCCGAGCGATGCGCTCGACGCGACCTGGCGTCTCATCCGCGAGACCAACGCCTACCTCGAGGCCAACGAGCCCTGGAAGGCCGACCCCGGCGCGACCGTCGACACGGTGATGGGCGACGCGCTCGAGGTGCTGCGCATCGTGGCCGTCCTCGCGTGGCCGGCAGTGCCCGCGTCGGCGGAGGAGGTGTGGCGGCGGATCGGGCTCGTCGGGTCGCCATCCGACGCGCGCCTTCCCGGATCGGCGACCTGGGGTCAGTACCCCGGGGGGTTGACGGTCGAGAAGGGCGCACCGCTCTTCCCGCGCATCAAAGCGTGAGCTGGGCCGACAGCCACTGCCACCTGCCCGCCGCGGCCGAGGAGTCCGCCGCGCTCGTGGCCGACGCGCAGGCTGCGGGCGTGACCCTGCTGGTGGCGATCGGCACCGATGCGGGGGAGACGCGCGCGGCCATCGCCAACGCACGCTCCCACGATCGGGTGTGGGCCACCGTCGGGCTCCATCCCCATGATGCGCAGCAGGGGGTCGACACCCTGGTGGCGTTGCTCGCCGAGCCCGAGGTGGTGGCGGTGGGCGAATGCGGGCTCGACTACCACTACGACCATTCGCCGCGCGATGTGCAGCGCGCGGCCTTCGCGGCCCAGATCGGCCTCGCCCACGAGCGCGGCCTCGCCCTGGTGATCCACACGCGAGAGGCATGGGACGACACGTTCGCGATCCTCACCGCCGAGGGCGTCCCCGACCGCACGGTGTTCCACTGCTTCACCGGCGGGCCCGACGAGGCGCGGCGTGCCCTCGACGTGGGGGGCCATCTGTCGTTCAGCGGCATCGTCACGTTCAAGGGCGCGCACGACCCGCGCGCGGCCGCGGCCCTGTGCCCGCTCGATCGGCTGCTCGTCGAAACCGACTCGCCCTTCCTCGCCCCGGTGCCTCATCGCGGTGAGCAGAACCGCCCCGCCCTCGTGCCGATCGTGGGCTCGGCGGTGGCCGCGGCGCGTGGGGTCGACGTCGCCGAGGTCGAGGCGGCGACCTGGGCCAACACCGAACGGGTCTTCGACCTGGCCCAGCGGTAGGCGATGGTGGCGTGACTCTCTCGCGCCGGGAGGTCGTCGACCTGCTGGCCGAGCACGGTCTGCGCCCGCGGCGGGCCCTCGGCCAGAACTTCGTCGTCGACCCCAACACGGTCCGCCGCATCGCCCGCCTGGCGGGCGTCGGTACCGGCGATCGGGTGGTCGAGATCGGGGCCGGGCTGGGCTCGCTCACGCTGGCCCTGGCGGAGACCGGCGCCTCCGTGACCGCGGTGGAGACCGACCCCCAGCTCGTGGCTGTGCTGCGACGTGTTGTCGAGCCCGCGGGCGTCACCGTCGTCGAGGGCGACGCCCGACGCATCGACTGGGCGGCGCTGCTCGCTGACCACCGTTGGCGACTCGTCGCCAACCTGCCGTACAACGTCGCCACCGCGCTCGTGCTCGACCTGCTCGAGCAGGTGCCGACCATCGAGCACATGCTCGTGATGGTGCAGCGCGAGGTGGGCGAACGTCTCGCCGCTCACGTCGGTGACGAGGCCTACGGCGCGGTTTCCGTGAAGGTGGCCTTCTGGGCCACGGCCACCGTCGTCGGCTCGGTGCCTGCGACGGTGTTCGTGCCCAGGCCCAACGTCGAGTCGGCATTGGTGCGCGTCGACCGGCGGTCGACTCCGGCCGTCGACGCGAGCATCGACCGTCGCCGGTTGTTCGCGTTGATCGACCAGGGCTTCGGCCAGCGTCGCAAGATGCTGCGCCGGGCGTTGGCAGGGACGGTGGACGCGAGCGGGTTCGCGTGCGCGGACATCCGTCCGGAAGCTCGCGCCGAGGAGCTGTCGATCGAGGACTGGGGCAGGCTGGCGGCATGCAACGGGTGAGGGCGCTGGCGAAGCTCACGTCGTCGTTGCGGGTCACCGGCGTGCGCGACGACGGCTACCACCGGCTGGAGGCGGAGATGACGACGATCGACCTCGCCGACGTGCTGACGTTCTCCGAGGGCGTGGGCTTCGACGTGGTGGGGCTCGATGTCGTCGGGCTCGACGCGGTCGGCCTCGATCGCGCCTCGTTCGACCTCGTGCCCCGCGCCCTCGCCGCGGTCGACCGCACCGCGCACGTCCGGCTCGAGAAGCGCATTCCCGTCGGTGCCGGGCTCGGTGGCGGCTCCGCCGACGCCGCGGCGGTGCTGCGTTGGGCCGGGTGCGACGACCTGCTCCTGGCGGCGTCACTCGGCGCCGACGTTCCCTTCTGCCTCGTCGGTGGGCGCGCCCGCGTGAAGGGCATCGGCGAGATCGTCGAGCCACTGCCCTTCGAGCTGCGCGAGTTCACGCTCCTCACCCCGCCGCTGTCGGTCGAAACGTCGGCGGTCTACCGCCGCTGGGACGAGCTCGGTGGGCCCACCGCCGACGGCCCCAACGACCTCGAGCCGGCCGCGCTCGCCGTCGAGCCGGGGCTGGCCGAGTGGCGCGACCGGCTGGGCGACGCCACGGGGCAGACGCCGCAACTGGCCGGGAGCGGGTCGACGTGGTTCGTCGAGGGCGCCTTCCCCGACGTCGTCGGGGCGGTCGTGACGCGAACCGACCGCCCCTGAGGGCGGTCGGTGGTGCTCCCGGGCGCCTACTTGCCGGCCCGGCGCTGCCAGCGCGTGGCCTTCAGCATCTTCTTGTGCTTCTTCTTGCGCATGCGCTTGCGGCGCTTCTTGATCAGCGATCCCATGGCCGGCGTCAGGGTAGCGGGGCGAGGAAGCGGGCGCCGAGACCCCCTGTCCTACGCTGGGGCCCGCGACAGCCCTGGCGGGTAGTTCAACAGGCAGAACGCTTGACTTTGGATCAAGAGGTTGCAGGTTCGAGCCCTGCCCCGCCAGCAAGGCCAGCGAGAAGGAGTGCACGTCAGCGACACCGCGATTCCCCGAGCCTTCAGGCGGACCGCTCGACCCATGACATCGGATCGTTCCAACCGCGGATCTCGGGTGACTGCTGAGTGAGACTCACGCGACCGTGCTGAGCAAGACAACGCCGACGGACCAGACGGCCCTCGTGGTCGATGATTACGCGAGACAACGTCACTTGCTCGTGGCCGTCGCGGGCGCCGGCGTCCTGGTGGCCGTTCTCCTTCAGCTCATCGCGACTCGCCGAGGCGTCGGCCTGCAAGAGGACAGTGCCGCGTATATCGGCGCGGCGAGGGGATTGCTCCATGGCAAGGGTCTCACGCTGCCCTTCGGTGAATCGCTCGCCACTCCGCTGACGCGCTATCCGCCCTTCTATCCGCTCCTTCTCGCAGGCCACGCCATCACGCCTCTCGACGTCTTCGGTTACGCGCGCTGGTTGAACACCGGCCTGCTCGCCGCGACCCTGATCCTGGTCGCACTCATCTGTCGCACGATGAGCAGGTCGGCCGCGATGCCGCTCGCTTTCGCCTCACTGATCGTCGTCGGCTCGACGCGCTTCATCACGGTGTACGCCATGGCGATGTCGGAGCCGGTGATGATCGTCGCCGGTCTTGCGAGCCTGTATCTGCTGATGAAGTACCTCGCCGACGCGCGGCCACAGCTGCTCTTCGCCAGCGCGACTCTCGCGTCGCTCGCGGCCTTGACTCGTTACATCGGCGTCGCTTACGGGGTTGCCGGCGCGATACTGCTGGCGCGATCGCGCACGCAGACGCGTCACCGCAGAGCAACGCTCGTCGTCGCGTACCTGGTGGGTTCACTTGGACCGTTGGCCGCGTTCATCGCCTACAACGTCCTCGTCGTACATGACACGGCCAACCGATCTCTCGGGTTCCATCCGTCCGGGCTTCGGAACCTGTCGCGGATGCTCGACACGCTGGGATCCTGGTTGGTGGGAACCGAGAGCTCAGCTCAGGGGATCGCCGGTCTGGTTCTCTGCGTCACCCTCGTGGCGGCCGTCGCCGCCCTGATCCGACGCGGAGGCGCGCACCGGGCGACCGCCGTCGTTCTGGTCGTCTGGCTGGTCGTCTATCTCGTACTGGTTGAACTCGCTACTGCGATCGTGGACGCGACCACCGCAGGCGACTATCCGCGAATACTGACGCCGGCCTTGCCGGTCGTTGCCGTGCTGCTCGCGAGTGCGCTCCACCAGTTGATGTCGATGCGATCGCGCCTTGGTCGCCTGAGGCTCGCCCTCCCGATTGCGTGCGTCGTTGCGCTGGCGCCGATCGTTCCCGAAGCCGTCCGATGGGGTCGATCCGCTCGCATCAACGGTGTCGCCGTGACGAGACCGGCTTGGGCAAGCTCGCGGGTGCTTCGCACCGCTCGGGAAACACCGCGAGGCGAGGTCATCTATTCGAACGACGCCGCCATGGTCTACCTCTTGACGGGCCGTCACGTCTTCGACGTGCCCTCCGATCGTGATGTGTCCAGCCTTCGGCGCAACTCGGAGTTCGACGCACAGCTGGCGCGGATGCGTCGACGGCTGGCCCGGCGCGGCGGAATCGTCGTGTACTTCGACAACGCCTTCACCCCGACGAGACGGCAGCTGACCGACGCGCTGCGTCTTCGTGAGGTGGTGCACGAGAGGAGCGGCACCGTGCTCCGCGCCGCGCGGCAACACCCGTAGCGTGGGCGGCACTGACCGACCGATCGGCGTCATCCCGTTCCGCCTTGCAGTTCGAGCGCGCGCGTCACGACCGTGAGGTCCTGGTCGCCGAACCCCTGATCCACGACTCGCTGCCATTCGTCGGCCAGGCAGCCGAGCGCAGCGAATCGGTCCTCGCCGGCAGCTTCGAGCGCGAGGTGCACGTCCTTGAGCGCGAGCGTCAACGCGAACTGTGCCGAGAAGTCGCCCTCGACGATGCGCTGCAGCTTGGCTGCCTGCCACAGGGACACGAGCGGACCGCCGCCCAGCGCGTCGACAACGGTCTCGGCCTCGAGGCCCAACCGGCGAGCAAGGGCCACCGACGCGGCAACCGCTTCCGCCGCGAACGCGAGCCAGGTGTTGTTCACGATCTTCACGCGTGCTCCGTTCCCGACCGGACCGACCCAGATCGTGCGCTGGCCGAGCGCGTCGAAGAGGGGAGTGACTCGCACGCGGGCGTCGTCGGGCCCCGACGCGAAGATCGTCAGCCGGCCCTGCTCGGCGGGATCCTTGCTCCCCGAGACCGGCGCGTCGAGAAGCGTGATGTCGGGACGCTCTCTCTCGGCGAGGGCCGCGACGCGTTCGGTCCCGGCCACGCCGATCGTGCTCATCTGCACCCAGATCGCGTCCGGCGCGAGAGCGGCGAGCATGCCCTGGTCGTGGGCGATCGAGATCACCGCGTCGGCGTCGGTCACCATCGTGACGACGATCGCGGCTCGCCCCGCCGCGTCGGCCGCGGTCTCGGCGACTTCCGCGCCGAGCTCGGCGAGGTCTCGGGTCGCCTCCGGCGTGCGGTTCCAGACGATCGTCGGGATGCCGGCGCGCACGCGCTGGTTGTCATCCCGTGGCCCATCGCGCCGATGCCGAGCACCGCGACCGGGTTCTGGGTCGGTGCCATGCTGCCTCCTCTCGGGCGCCTGCTTCGGTCGTCGACTTTCGCAGCGCAGTCTTCCCCAGCCTGGTCGGCTCGGCTCCCGCCCGGACGAGCCCCTTCCAAGCCGTGCTCCTCCGGATGAGAATGACGAGGGCTGCGTCTGTGCCGGGTACCATGAGGAACGAGCCGGCGCTGTCGTCCAGTCCACGCGCGCCCTCCGGCCGGAATCGTCCTGGGTGACGGCCGTTTCACTCAGCAGACGCCCTGGCGAGCGGCCGCGGGACGGCGCATGAGCAAGGCGACGAAGCACAAGCGGACAGCAGCTCCGCGCGCGAAGTTGGCCGCGATCCTCGAATCAACCCACGACGCGATCATCGGTTCGACGCCGCTCGGCGTGATCAACAGCTGGAACCCCGCGGCGACAGACCTCTACGGGTACGCAGCCGAGGAGGTCATCGGCCGCAACGTCGACGTGCTCGTCGCGCCGGAGAGGCTTGAGGAAGAGGCGGAGGCACTCCGTCGGATCGTCGAGGGGGGTGACCCCGCCGAGCAGTACGAGACGACGCGGGTGGCGAAGGACGGATCGGTGGTCGCCGTGTCGCTCACGACCGCGGCGATCGTCGACAGCGCGAACGCTGTAGTCGGCGCGGTGATGGTCTCTCACCGACGGTCCGAGTCACAACGAGATCGGTCGAACATCGACGAGCGGAAGCTCGCGGCTGATGCCGACGAAGCGCTGCTGGAAGCCCACCTGCAGCAGACCCAACGTATGGAGGTTCTCGGACGGCTCGCGGGCGGGGTCGCTCACGACTTCAACAACCTGCTCGCGGTGATCCTCAACTACTCCGCCTTCGTCTCCGAGGAGCTGACCGGCGCGGTCGAGTCGGCACCTGATTGGGAGCGGCGGCGCGAGGGGGTGCAACGTGACGTCGAGCAGATCCGGCGCGCGGCCAAACGCGCGACCGACCTGACCCATCAGCTGCTCGCGTTCGCCCGCCGAGAGGTGGTTCAACCGCGGGTGCTCCACCTCAATGACGCGGTGACCGACGTCGAGCAGCTGCTCCGCCGGACCCTCGGCGAGGACATGGAGCTGGTCATCAAGCTGCCCGACCAGCTGTGGCCCATCCTCGCCGACCCGGGCCAGATCGAGCAGGTGCTGGTGAACCTCGCGATCAATGCCCGCGACGCGATGCCAGGCGGCGGCACGTTGCGCATCGACACTGCCAACGTTGCCGTCGACGCCGAGTCGGTGGCAGGTGGATCACCCGCGCGACCCGGACGGTACGTGCGCCTTCGGGTCAGCGACACCGGCACCGGCATGTCTGCCGAAGTGGCCGCCCACGCCTTCGAGCCCTTCTACAGCACCAAGGGCGACGGCGCCGGGACCGGACTGGGCCTGGCCACCGTCTACGGGATCGTCAGCCAGGCCGAGGCCACGATCGCCATCCAGTCCGAACCGGGTGCCGGTACCACTTTCACCATGATGCTTCCGGTGACCGACGAGGCCGCCGCGTCGATCGAGGAGCCCGCGCCCTACGAACGCACTCCGAAGGGAGAGACCGTTCTCGTCGTCGAGGATGAAGAAGCGCTCCGCGAGGTGACCGAACGAATCTTCACCCGCAACGGCTATCGCGTGATCACCGCCGCGAATGGTCCCGATGCCGTCGCCCTCGTCGCCCGGCACGAGGGTGAGATCCACCTGCTCGTCACCGACGTCGTCATGCCCAAGATGCTCGGAAAAGAAGTCGCCGAGCGGGTCCGCGAGCTCCGCCCGGACATCGAAGTGCTCTTCATGTCCGGCTACGCACTACCCGTCCTCGCCTCACAGGGCAGGCTCGAGCCTGGCGTCGCGCTCGTCGACAAACCGTTCTCGGAGGCGGCGCTGCTCGCCAAAGCGGGTCAGGTGCTCAACGGCAACTTCCGAGGATTCGAGAACGTCCGCCGCTGACGCGATCACGCCGCCGGCGCCCTCAGCGGTGGAGCCAACGGAGCGGCGTTGCGAGCTGGAGGCTCCAGCGCACTGCCTCGACGCCGCGGCGACGAAGGTCGTCGACGACGCGACGAACGTCGTCGGCGACGCGACGAAGGTCGAACATCTCGCGGCCCGCAATGCGAACGCTCGTTGTCCCGTGCTCCGCGTGCGTGCGCACGGTGACCGCGTCGGCGACGGCATCCGCCACGAGGCAGGCGAGCTGGAACATCACCTGTTGCGAGACGGCGTCAGGGTCGTCGGGTGCGTCGTCGGCGATGAAGTCGTCGACCCAGGAGACAGCTTCGACTTCGGCGCGCGTTCGTAGGTTGGGGCAGTCGGGTGGCGGCGCGAGGACGCACTCCTCGACGGCTTCGACGACGCCGACGATGAGGTCGTCGAGCGACTCGATCAAGCCGTCGGCCAACTCGGAGAGAGGCGCGGGGTCGAGCAGTCGCAGCGCCACCGCGGCGACCTCGCTCCGCGCGGTCGGCCGCGATGCGGCCAGGCCGAGGGCGCTGCACGTCGGTTCAGCGAGCACCACCACGCGCGCCGCCCCATCGGGCGCCGCGGACACCCCATCGTCCACGTTTCCTCCCCGTCCACCCTCGCGTCCTGTCCCGCCGAGGAGAAGCTAGCGCCCGGCCTCTGTGGAGCGCCCTGGGGATATCGCTGTGGACGCTGTGGATACGTCGGCGACGGCGATCAGGTCGGGGCAGGTGGTCCGGGTCGCAAGAGGAACCCCCCTCCCGCCCGCCGACCCGGACCGCCACCCCTTCTGCAGCGCCCCCACTCCGCCCGCGAGGACTGCCTGCTCAGCATCCAGTGGTCGGGGCAGGCGAGCAATGGGTCGGACGACCCCTTCGCTCGGAGTGCTCGCCGCAACGCGACCGGTCACCTTGGAGCTGGCGGCTGGAGCTAACGGCGGACCCACACCGGGTTGTCGGTCGGAAAGCAGTGTGCGTGGAACAGCACATCGGGCTCGTCGTCGACCGGATCCGGGGCCGCGTCGCGCGACAGCCCCGCCCGAACCAGGCTTGGGTCGGCCGGGTCGACCTCCTCGGCACACCCTTCGCAGACGCTCTTCACTGACATCCGTGTCATGGTAACGACTCGGTGGCGCCGGCACGTGGTCGGCGGGCGACAGCTCAGGGGTGCGTGACGAAATGCCCGTGCTCTGCGGCAACGCGACGGAGCGCGGCCTCGAGCTTCTCGGGCTCGTCCTTCCGCACCACGTCCGCGACCCCCTCCTCCTCGGCCAGTCGGGCGAGCGTGTCGAACGCGGTGTAGACGACGATCTGGGTGCCGGGTGCGGCCGTCCTGACTGCGGGGATCACGTCAGTACCGCTCACGCCCTTGAGCGAGAGGTCCAGCACGAGCACGTGCGCCTTGGTCATCTCCGCCAGCACGAGAGCCTCCAGCGCCAGGGCGGCCTCTCCCACCACCTCGAAACCACAGTCCTCGACGACGCCACGCACCACGTGGCGAACGGTGGCGTCGTCGTCACAGAGGACGGCTCGAAGCGGCTGATCACCCATGGCGGCTCTATCGACTTGCCACGGCGGTCGCTTGAGGCGGAGCGCCCGGACATCTCACTGGTGGGGCGATTCGCGCAGTAGAACAGAGTCATGAGCGCGAGACGGCCGTTGTGGGTGGTGCTCATGGCGGCGGGCGAGGGCACTCGGATGAGGTCGGAGCGGCCGAAGCCCCTGCACGTGCTCTGTGGTCGGGCCATGTTGCTGCACATCCTCGACGCGCTGTCCGAGCTGCCGATCGATCGCACCGTCGTCGTCGTCGGTCACGCCGCCGAGCGCATCACCAAGACGCTGCTCGAGCAGGGCCCGCCGGGTCTCCCCATCGAGTTCGTCGAACAACACCGGCAGCGGGGGACGGGCGACGCAGCCGGCATCGCCATGACCGCCCTGCCCGAGGACGACACGTTCGACGACGGCGACGTCATGGTGCTTCCCGGCGACACGCCTCTCGCCCGCCTGGTGCAGGCGCACCGCGAGAGCGATGCCGCGGCCACGCTGCTCACTGCGCGTCCCGACGACGCAACGGGCTACGGCCGCGTGATCCGAGGTCGTGACGACCGGGTGGTGCGGGTGGTCGAGCAGGGCGACGCAACCCCGAGCGAGCTCGCGGTCGACGAGGTCAACACGTCGATCTACTGCTTCCGCCGCAGCGTGCTCGCGCCCGCGCTCCGGCGCCTGAGCCCCGACAACAACCAGGGCGAGTACTACCTCACCGACGTCGTCGAGGTCCTGCACGACGCGGGTTACGAGGTGTCGTCGGTCGTGGCCGACGACCCCGGTGAGATCACCGGTGTGAACGACCGGGTGCAGCTGGCCGCGGCGGAGGCCGAGCTGCGGCGCCGCACCAACGAGCGATGGATGAGGCAGGGCGTGACCATGCTCGACCCCGATCGCACCTACGTCGACGCCACGGTGGAGCTGCAGGCCGACGTGACTCTGTTCCCGGGCACGATGCTGCACGGGCGCACGGTGGTCGGAGCGGGAGCCCGCATCGGGCCCGACGTGCGGCTGGTCGACTGCATGGTCGGTCGCAACGCGGTGGTGAGCCATTCGGTGGGCCATGACGCGGAGATCGGTGACGACGCGGTGGTCGGTCCGTTCGCCGTCCTGGAACCAGGCTGCCAAATCGCTCCGGGGGCACGTACGGGTCCGTTCTACAATGCAACTGCCGGCGACGACTAAGGGGAGGGAGGCGACCATGGAGCTCGTCACCAAGAAGCGCCTGCAGCTGTTCTCGGGCCGGTCGCATACACCGCTCGCCGAGGAGATCGCCGCCCACCTCGACGTGACGCTCGGCGAGGCCAACCTCTCGCAGTTCGCCAACGGCGAGCTGCATTGCCGCTTCGGCGAGTCGATCCGCGGATCCGACGTCTTCATCCTCCAGACGCACTCGCGCCCGGTCAACGAGGCGGTCATGGAGCAGCTCATCATGATCGACGCGGCCAAGCGGGCATCCGCGAAGCGCATCACCGCCGTGTGTCCCTTCTACGGCTACGCCCGCCAGGACCGCAAAGCGTCGGGTCGAGAGCCGATCACGGCCAAGCTCGTCGCCGACATGCTGCGCACCGCGGGCGCCAACCGCATCGTCAGCGTCGACCTGCACTCGGGCCAGATCCAGGGCTTCTTCGACGGGCCCGTCGATCACCTGACGGCCATGCCGGTGCTGGTCGACTACCTGCACCGCGAGGTCGACGGCGACCTCACCATCGTCTCGCCCGACGCAGGCCGGATCAACGTGGCCGAGCGCTTCAGCCAGCACCTCGACGCCGACCTCGCCTTCGTCTACAAGCGCCGTCGCAAGGACGTGCACAACGTCGTGGAGGCGCGCGAGGTCATCGGCGACGTCGACGGGCGGCACTGCGTGATCGTCGACGACATGATCGACACCGCCTCGACGCTGTGCGCGGCCGCCGAGATCCTCACCGAGCGGGGCGCGACGTGCGTGTGGGCCATGGCCACGCACGGCGTGCTCTCCGACCCCGCCACCGACCGTCTGAAGAACTCGCCGATCGAGCGGGTGGTGATCACCAACACGTTGCCGCTGCCGCCCGAGAAGCAGATCGACAAGATCGAGGTGCTCTCGGTGGCAAAGATCATCGCGGACGCCGTCGACGCGGTCTTCGAGGACACGTCGGTGTCGGAGATCTTCGGCGGCGAGAACCAGTCCTAGCACCCGAATTCGTGCCCTAGACTGCGGCGCTCATGGAAGAAGTCACCCTCCTCGCCGATTCGAGCCGCGCGCTCGGCAGCCGCCCGGCGCGGCGCCTGCGCTCGCTGGGCCAGGTCCCCGCCGTGCTCTACGGCCACGGCATCGATCCCGTTCCGTTGGCGGTCGACGGTCGCCAGCTGCGCACCGCGCTCACGGGAGAGTCCGGGCTCAACGCGCTCATCAACCTCGACGTCGACGGCACCAAGCACCTCGCGATGGCGCGCCACCTCCAGCGCCATCCCGTGCGCGGCAACGTGTCGCACGTCGACTTCGTGATCGTGCGACGCGACGAGGTCGTGACCGCGGAGATACCGGTGCACCTGGTGGGCGAGGCGACCGAGGTCCTCAACGAGGACGGCATCGTCGACCAGCCGCTCTTCACCCTCACCATCCGGGCCAAGCCCGCGGACATCCCCGGCAACATCGAGGTCGACGTGAGCAACCTCAGGATCGGCGACACCATCCGGGTGGCCGACCTGCGCCTGCCGGCCGGCGTCGAGACCGAGCAGGGGCCCGACGAGCCCGTCGCCGTGGGTCAGCCGCCGCGGGTGGAAGAGGTGCCCGAGGTGCCGGAGGGCGAGGAGGCGGAACTCGAGGAGGGCGCCGAGGGTGCCGCGCCCGCCGAGGGCGAGGCCGGCGCGACCGGCGAGTCCGCCGAGGGCGAAAAGGCCGAGAGCGGCAGCGAGGGCTAAGCGCTGCTCCGGTCGCGCACCGGCACGCCGGCCGATCTCCTCGCGGTCGGCCTCGGCAACCCCGGTGCGGACTACGAAGGCCACCGCCACAACGTGGGAGCCGACGTCGTCGGGCGCCTAGCCGCGCGCCATGGAGGCCGGCTGAAGCGGGGGAAGGAGCGCGCGCTGGTTGCCGAGGTGCGCGTCGGCGGCCGCCTACTGGCGCTCGCGTTCCCGCAGACCTACTACAACGACTCGGGGCTCGCCGTCGCCCCGCTCGTGCGGCGGCACGGCGTCGACGACATGGCCCGCCTCGTCGTCGTCCACGACGAGCTCGACCTGCCGGTGGGACGGATGCAGGTGAAGCAGGGCGGGGGGCTGGCCGGGAACAAGGGCCTGGCTTCGATCAGGGCCCATCTCCACTCGACCGACTTCCTGCGGGTCCGCATCGGCGTGGGCAAGCCACCGGGACGCATGGAGGGTGCCGAGCACGTGCTGAAGCGACCGGGCAAGGCGGAGCGCACGGAGCTCGACGTGGTCGTGGAGGAGGCTGCGGATGCGGTCGAGGCGATCCTGGCCGAGGGGCCCGAAGCCGCCATGAATCGCTTCAACCGACGCGAGCGTTAGCCGTCTCGACCTCGGCGGCCGCTCGTTCGAGCAGATCGCACGCGGGGTCGAGACGCCGCGCCGTAACGAGCATCGAGCGTGCCTCGGCGACGTCGCCGCGGCGCATGGCGCCGATGGACGCGATGCATGCCGACGTCGCACGGTCGCGGCGGTCGGTGTGGGCCTCGTAGGCGCGGTGGACGCGCGCGAGGCCTTCTTCCACCCGGCCGCTCTCGATCAGCGCATAGCCGCGCGTGCTCTTCACCGCCGGGTGCCACGCGAGCCTGCGCTCGGCTTCCTCCGACGCGACAAGGGCCTCGTCGAGCAACGCGGGGTCACCGCTCATGAGGTCGGCCCACGCCAGGTTGCTCAGGTCCATGGCGCGTTCGGGCGACTCGACGTCGTCACGCGCCAGCTGCGCGCGCAGCTCGTCGCGGGCCGCGTCGATGTCACCCGCACGGATGAGAGCGGCGGTGAGGAAGTGACGCAGCGGGCGGTGGTCGGGGTGGGCGGCGAGACCGGCCTCGGCCCACGCGACCGCGGCGTCCGCCTCCCCTCGCACCCACGCGGCGCGCGACTCGGCCGCGCGGAGCAGCGCATCCGCGTCGTCGAGGTGTTGGCGCGGCGAGCGGATCAGCGTGGCAAGGGCCGAGCCGTCGCTGCGCACGGGCCCCAGCGGGGTGGCCACCTGCACGGGCCAGAGGTTTCCGATGAGGACGATGATGTTGGCGATGACGAGCGGCGCCACCCACGGTCCCGAGCGCGGCCACACGAGCAGGGTCACGGCTGCGACCGCGAGGTTGGCGAAGGGCCCGGCTGCGATGCCGAGGGCGAGGCGCACGGGCGCGGGACGGGGCGACACCATCACCGTGTGGCCGCCGAAGGGGAACAGCCGGGCCTCGATGTCGGTGCGGCCGGCGCGCGCCCGCACCAACCGCGGCCCGCTTCCGAGCACCACCTCGAAGACACGGAGACCGAGGGCCCGTCCGACGGTCGCGTGCCCGAGCTCGTGTGCCCACAGCACGGCCACGAGCACGGGGTAGATGCGCATCGTCGGCAGGGCGGTCTGCCATCGCCCGCTCAGCACCGACAGCGTCACGATCGCGGCGAAGGGCAGCATGACGGTGGCGAGCTCACGGCGCTCGCGGCGGCGCTTCCAGCAGGTGAGGCAGCGCGTGACGCGTCCCGTCCCCGACTTCACGGTCGTGTAGCCGTAGTCCAGCTCCGAGGCGTCGCCGCAGACGCTGCACGTCGTCACCGGGTACTGATCGACGGTCCGCCCCGGCGACCTGAGCGGGGAGGGCGGCGCACCGGGGTAGGGAGGGCAGGCGCCTAGCCTCGGTGCGATGCCCCTGCGGTCCCTGCCCGAGCTCTTGCGCACCGACGAGCTGCCCGGGCCCGCCGTCGGTGCCCGGGTGCTGGCGGTCCCCGAGGCGGCGCGCGCCTTCGTGCTCGCCGGGCTCTCGGGCGCGACGGGCCACCACCCGCTCGTCGTGGCCGTGCCGACCACCACCGACGCGGAGCGCCTCGCCCACGACCTGCGTGCCTACCTGGGCCCCGACGAGGTCGACATCTTCCCCGCGTGGGAGACGCTCCCGTTCGAGCGGGTCAGCCCCAGCGTCGAGACGATGGGACGTCGCCTGCGCGTGATGTGGCGCCTGCGTGACCCGGCGCGCATGCCCCGGCTGCTCGTGGCGCCCGTGCGGGCCCTCGTGCAGCGCCTGGGCCCGCACGTCGAGGACGTGGAGCCCGTCGTGCTCGAGCCCGGCGCGCGCGGCGTCGACCCGGCCGAGCTCGCGGCGGTCCTGGTCGCCGCCGGCTACCGCCGCGAGTACCAGGTGGAGCACCGGGGCGAGGTGGCGGTGCGCGGCTCCATCGTCGACGTCTTCCCGTCCACCGCCACCGCGCCGGTCCGCATCGACCTGTGGGACGACGAGGTCGACCGCCTGAACGAGTTCTCGGTCACCGATCAGCGCTCGACGGTCGACGTCGAACGGATCGAGCTGTTCCCGTGCCGCGAGCTGCTGTCCACCGACGAGGTGCGCGACCGGGCGGCGCGGCTTGTCGGAGCCGAGCCGTGGGGCCGTGAGCAGTGGGAGCGGCTGGCCGAGGGCGCCACGTTCGAGGGCATGGAGTCGTGGCTGCCATGGCTCACCGAGGGTGAGCACGTGCTGTTCGACCTGGTGGGGCGCGACGCCGAGGTCGCATTGGTGGAGCCGCGCCGCATGCGTGATCGCGCGGCCGAGCTGCTCGACGAAGAAGCCGCGCTGGCGGCGACCCTCGCGCAGACATGGGGCGCGACCTCACACGCGTCGAAGGCTGCGAGCCCCGACGGCGACTGGCCGCGCCTCCACCTGCCCTTCGACCGCCTGCTCACGCACACCGATGCGCCCGTCCGCACGATCGCGACCGCACCGGAGGGCCCGGGCACGGCAGTCGTCACCGCAAGCGGATGGGACCCGGTGATGGGCGACGGTGCCCGTCTGGCGAAACAGCTCCGCGAGCTGCTGGCCGACGGCTTCCGCGTGGTCGTCGCGGCGGACGGCAAGGGCTCCGCCGGTCGCCTCGCCCAGCTGCTCGCCGACGAAGGCGTGGCGCTCCCGTTGGTCGAGCGCGGCGAGCGCCTGCCTCCCGGCGGGAGCATCGTCGTCGAGGCCCTCGAGCGCGGGTTCGTGCTGCCCGCGGCCAAGCTGGCCGTGCTGTCGGAGAGCGACGTCACCGGCCGCCGGCGGGCCCATCGCCCGCCCCGCCCCCGGCGCAGCCAGGACGGCACCGGGTTCTTCGAGGACCTGCAGCCGGGCGACTACGTCGTCCACTATCAGCACGGCGTCGCGCGGTACGGCGGGATGGTGAAGCGCACGATCAGCGGCGCGGAGCGCGACTACCTGCTGCTCGAGTACCGCGGCGGCGACAAGCTCTATGTGCCCTCCGACCAGATCGACGCCGTGCGTCACTACACGGGCGGGGAGACGCCGACGCTGCACCGCCTCGGCGGCTCCGAGTGGCAGCGCACCAAGAGCCGGGTACGAGCCGCGGTGCGCGAGGTGACCCAAGAGCTGGTGCTGCTGTACCGCCGCCGCATCACCTCCCCCGGTCACGCGTTCGCAGCGGACTCGCCTTGGCAGCACGAGTTGGAGGACGGGTTCGTCTACCAGGAGACGCCGGACCAGCTCAAGGCGATCGTCGACGTCAAGAGCGACATGGAGGAACCGGTGCCAATGGACCGCCTCGTGTGCGGCGACGTCGGCTTCGGCAAGACCGAGGTCGCCATCCGCGCCACGTTCAAGGCGGTGCAGGACGGTACGCAGGTGGCCGTGCTCGTGCCCACCACCCTGCTCGCGCAACAGCACTACGGCACATTCGGTGACCGCTTCGCGGGCTACCCCGTGCGCGTCGAGGTGCTCTCACGCTTTCTCACGCCCGCCCAGGCGAAGAAGGTGGTCGACGGGGTGGGCGACGGGACGGTCGACGTCGTGATCGGCACCCATCGCCTGCTGAGCGGCGACGTGCACTTCAAGCGACTCGGCCTCCTGGTGGTCGACGAGGAGCAGCGCTTCGGTGTGACCCACAAGGAGGCGATGAAGGCGCTGAAGACCGACGTCGACGTGCTCACCCTGACCGCCACACCGATCCCGCGCACGCTGGAGTTGAGCCTCACGGGCATCCGCGACCTCACCCTGCTCAACACGCCGCCCGCGGAGCGTCAGCCCATCCTGACCTATGTGGGTGAGTACGACGAACGCGCGGTGGCCGAGTCCATCCGACGCGAGCTGCTACGCGAGGGGCAGGTCTTCTTCGTGCACAACCGGGTGCTGGACATCGATCGCGTCGCCGGCCAACTTCGCGATCTCGTGCCCGAGGCGCGCGTCGCCGTCGCGCACGGCCAGATGGACGAGGGCACGCTCGAGCGCGTCGTCCTCGACTTCTGGGAGGGCGACTACGACGTGCTCGTGTGCACGACGATCATCGAGTCGGGCATCGACATGCCGACCGTGAATACGCTCGTCGTCGATCGCGCCGACCTGATGGGCCTCGGACAGCTGCATCAGCTGCGCGGCCGTGTCGGACGCGCCGGTCAGCGCGCCTACGCCTATCTCTTCTTTCCACCGGACCGCGCCCTGTCCGAGGAGGCCTACGAGCGGCTGAAGACGATCGGCGAGCACACCGAGCTCGGGTCGGGCTTCAAGATCGCGATGCGCGACCTCGAGATCCGCGGCGCGGGCAATCTGCTCGGCGCCGACCAGTCGGGCCACATCGCGGCGGTCGGCTACGACCTCTACGTGCAGATGGTCACCGAAGCGGTGGCCGAGCTGAAGGGCGAGGTGCCCCGTGAGCCTGCGGAGGTGAAGCTCGACCTGCCGGTCCATGCCAACCTGCCCAAGGACTACGTGTCGCGCGAAGAGCTGCGGCTCGAGGCCTACCGCCGCCTCGCCGCGGTTACGACGGAGGCGGAGGTGGACGACATCCGCGCCGAGTGGGTCGACCGTTACGGGCCCGTCCCCGGGCCCGCCGAGGCGCTGCTCTCTGTGGCTCGTCTGCGCGCCGAGTGTGCCCGGACGGGCGTGCGTGAGCTGTCGGTCGCCAAGAACGTGGCCCGCATCCTGCCGCTGACGCTGAAGACCTCACAGACGATGCGCCTGACGCGCCTCGCCAAGGGGGCCGTCTACAAGGAGGACCTCGCTCAGGTCGTCGTGCCGTTGCCCCCGGGCACCGACCCTGCGCCCTTTCTGGTCGACCTGCTGCGCCAACTGGTGGACCAGCAAGTAGCATCGACGCCACCGTGAACAAGTTCTTCGCTTCTCTCCTCGCGCTCGCCGTCGTGGTGATGGTCGGGTGCGGGTCCGTTGCGCCGTATGCAGCCACCGTCAACAAGGAGCGCCTCACGCAGGGCGATCTCGAGGGTGAGCTCGACGCCATCACCAAGAACGGCGACTACGTGAAGCTGCTCGAGCAGGGCCAGCCCCCGGTGAAGGTGCGCGGCACGGGCAAGGGCACCTTCGACCCGACCTTCGTCGCGCGTGTGCTGACGCGCGAGATCTTCTACCGGCTGGTGAGCGACGAGCTCGCCCGACGCAACCTCAAGGTCGACGCGTCGGCCCTCGCCGCGGCGCGCCAGAGCGTCGTCCAGCA
>VAWU01000032.1:0-72519 GCA_005888325.1 Actinomycetota bacterium | reverse complement strand
CACCGCCGAGCTCGACACGCTCACCCAGGCCCTCGCCAAGGTCAATCCGGTCAAGGCGCCCGATCCGCGTACCTTCTACGAGGAGAACAAGGCGACGTACGACACGTACGCGTGTGTCAGCCACATCCTCGTCAAGGACAAGGCCACGGCCGACGACCTGGCCGCCCGCATCGGCAGAGGTGAGGACTTCGCGACCTTGGCGCGCACGCAATCGATCGACAACCAGGGACCCGGCGGCGGCAGCGCGGCGAAGGGCGGCGACCTCGGGTGCAGCGACCCGGCCGGCTACGTGCCCGAGTTCGCGGCCGCGGTCAAGGCGCAGGCCGTCGGTCAGGTGAGCGCGCCGGTGCAGACCCAGTTCGGCTTCCACATCATCAAGGTGACCGCCCGGCCCCCCACCTACGAGCAGGTCCAGGCCCAGGTGCAGCAGCAGGTGCAGCAGCAGGTGCAGCAGGCGAGCCAGGGCAAGCTCAACACGTGGCTCGAGGGCGCGGTCAAGAAGGCGAAGATCAACGTCAACCCGCGGTACGGCACGTTCTCGAAGAACCCCAGCGACTTCGGCGTCGTCCCCCCGAAGTCGACGGCGAAGACGACCACCACCGCCAGCCCACAGCCGTAGCTCGGGCATGCCGCGGGTCGTCGTGGTGGGGCTCGGGCCCGCGGGCGTCGAGCTGCTGACCGCGGCAGCGGCCGCCGCCATCGACCGGGTCCCTCACCGGTTCGTCCGCACCGTGCGCCATCCGGCGGCGTCCGTTGTCCCCGGTGCAACCGCGTTCGATACGGTGTACGACTCGTCGGATTCCTTCGACGAGGTCTACGCCCGCATCGTGGACGCGGTCGTCGACGGGGCGACGAGCCACGGTGAGGTGCTCTACGCCGTGCCCGGGTCGCCGCTCGTCGCCGAGCGCACCGTCGAGCTGCTGCGCGACGACCCACGCGTCGCCGTCGAGATCGTGCCCGGGCTGTCGTTCCTCGACCTCGCGTGGGCCCGGTTGGGGGTCGACCCGGTCGCGAGCGGTGCGCGTGTCGTCGACGGTCGTCGCTTCGCGGTCGAAGCCGCGGGAGACCGGGGCCCGTTGTTGATAGCGCAGTGCGACACGCGCGCCGTGTTATCCGACATCAAGCTCGCGGTCGACGACCCACCGGGGCCCGAGGTGACCGTGCTGCATCATCTCGGGTTGCCCGACGAGTCGGTGCGCACGGTTGCCTGGACCGAGCTCGACCGTGCGGTCGAGCCTGATCACCTCACGTCGTTGTGGCTGCCCGAGCTCGAGGTTCCGGTCGCCGAGCTCGTGCGCACGCTGCGCGAGCGCTGCCCGTGGGACCGCGAGCAGACCCACCAGTCGCTCACGCGCCACCTCCTGGAGGAGACCTACGAGGTGCTCGAGGCCATCGAGGGGCTTCCCGCCTCGATGCCCCAGCTGGAGGAGGAGCTGGGCGACCTGCTCTTCCAGGTCGTCTTCCACGCGACGCTCGCGGCGGAAGCGGGTGAGTTCACTCTCGCGGACGTGGCACGCGGCATCCACGACAAGCTCGTGCACCGCCATCCCCACGTCTTCGGGGCGGTCGAGGCCGACACGCCTGACGCGGTCATGCGGAACTGGGAGCAGATCAAGCAGGTCGAGAAGGGCCGGCAGAGCCTCATGGACGGCATCCCCGGCGATCTTCCGTCGTTGCTCTACGCCCACAAGGTGCAACGCAAGGCGGCGTCGGTTGGCTTCGACTGGGATTCGGCTGAGGGCGTCTACCCGAAGGTGGCCGAGGAGCTGCGCGAGGTCGAGGCCGACCCGGGTGACGAGGAGCTCGGCGACCTGCTCTTCGCGGCGGTCAACCTGGCGCGCCACCTGAAGGTCGACCCGGAGGCGGCGCTGCGGGGGGCAACCGCCAAGTTCCGCGACCGCTTCCGTGTCATGGAAGCAATGGCCGGCGACCGTGGGGTCGAGCTCGCCGCGCTCGACCTGGCCGGGCTCGACGCGCTGTGGGACGACGCGAAGGCTACGACGCGCGGTCGCTGACGAGCACGCGCTCGGGCGGGGTGCGCAGGCCGCGCACGAGGCCCACCCACGACAGGATCCTCAGCCCGTACCAGGTCGGGTCGATCTCCCACCAGAAGAAGCCCTGACGCGCCGACGCGGGGTAGTGGTGGTGGTTGTTGTGCCACCCCTCGCCACCCGTGGCGAGCGCGACGAGCAGCGAGTTGCGGCTCGTGTCGTCGGTTTCGTAACGGCGTCGCCCGAAGACGTGGGCCACGGAGTTCACGAGGAACGTGCCGTGCCACAGGAGGATGGTGGACACGAAGAACCCGACGACGAGGCCGCTCCATCCGAAGAGGAGGAAGGTGACGGCCCCGAGCGCCCACGCGCCGACCCAGTCGTGGCGGTCGAGCCAGCGCAGCTCGGGATAGCGCGCGAAGTCGCGGATGCCGTCCACGTTGGTCGCCTTGAAGCGGTCGGAGAGGAACCACCCGACGTGGCTCCACCAGAATCCCTTCGACGGCGAGTGGATGTCGCGGTCGGTGTCGGCATAGCGGTGGTGGTCGCGGTGGTGGGCGGCCCACCAGAGCGGGCCCTTCTGGGCGGCGGTGGTGCCGCCGAGCGCCATGAGGAACTGCGGCACGCGCGCCATCTTGTAGCTCCGGTGCGCGAAGTAGCGGTGGTACCCGGCGGTGATGAAGAACATCCGGCCGAGGTAGAGCGCGGCGCAGACGATCAGGTCGGTGCGCGAGACGCCCGTGAAGATCGCGAGCAGGGGCACGAGGTGGAGGGCCAGGAACGGGATCGACGAGGTGCGGTTGATGCGCTCGTCGGGCGGCTTGGGCGCGCTCCGGCGAACGGGACGGTCGAGGACGGATGTGGGGGCCATTGGCTCCAGCCTACCGACCGGTAGGTAGGCGCGGCAACGCGCCTCCGAACAGCTAACTTCTGTCACATCAACCACACCAGCAACGGCCCGCGGGCGGTCTCCCCGCCATGAGCTCGATCGAGCACGTGCTGGGCCGCGAGGTCCTCGACTCGAGGGGGAACCCGACGGTCGAGGTCGAGGTGTTCCTGGGCACCGGCGCCCACGGCCGGGCGATCGTGCCCTCCGGCGCGTCGACCGGGCAGTTCGAGGCGGTCGAGCTGCGCGACGGCGACGACCGGCGCTTCGGCGGCAAAGGGGTGCTGCGCGCCGTCGAGAACGTGAACGGCGAGATCCGCGACGCGGTCACCGGGCTCGAGGGCCTCGACCAACGCCTCGTCGACGGCGAGCTGCTGTCGCTCGACGGAACCGACGACAAGCGTCGCCTGGGCGCCAACGCCATCCTGGGCACGTCGCTCGCCGTCGCGCGCGCGGGGGCCGACGAGCTCGAGCTGCCCCTCTACCGCTACGTCGGCGGCACCAACGCGCACGTGTTGCCGGTGCCGATGATGAACGTCGTCAACGGTGGCGTGCACGCGGACAACAACGTCGACCTGCAGGAGTTCATGATCATGCCGGTCGGCGCGGCGTCGTATTCGGAGGCCCTGCGCTGGGGTGTCGAGACGTACCACGTGCTGAAGCAGGTGCTGATCGAACGAGGCCTGTCGACTGCGGTGGGCGACGAAGGCGGGTTCGCACCCGACCTCGCGTCGAACGAGGACGCGGTGCGGCTGCTCGTCGAGGCCGTCGAGCGGGCCGGCTACACGCCCGGTGAGCAGATCGCCATCGCCCTCGACCCCGCGGCGAGCGAGATCTTTCGTGACGGCCGCTACGACCTCGCCGGCGAGGGCCGTCAGCTGACGTCGGACGAGTTCGCCGGGTTCTGGGTCGACCTGTGCGACCGCTACCCGATCGTGTCGATCGAGGACGGCATGGCCGAGGAGGACTGGGACGGCTGGGCCACGCTCACGCGCGCGCTCGACGACCGTGTGCAGCTCGTCGGCGACGACCTCTTCGTCACCAACGTGGAGCGCCTGCAGCGGGGGATCGACCGCAAGATCGCCAACGCCATCCTCGTCAAGGTCAACCAGATCGGCACGCTCACCGAGACGCTCGAGACGGTCGACCTCGCGCACGGGTCCGCCTACCGCGCGGTTATGTCGCACCGCTCGGGTGAGACGGAGGACGCCACCATCGCCGACCTGGCCGTGGCCACCAACTGCGGCCAGATCAAGACGGGCGCACCCGCCCGGTCGGACCGGACCGCCAAGTACAACCAGCTGCTGCGCATCGAGCAGGGCCTCGGCGAGACCGCCGCGTTCCGGGGTCTGTCGCAGTGAGGCGCTCGAGCTGGCTCCTCGTCGCGTCTGTCGTCGCGCTGGCAGGGGTGCTCTTCCTGTTCGTGTTCCCGACCAGCTCGTGGCTGGCCCAGCGCCGCGACCGCCACCAGGTCGAGGCCCAGCTGCGCCAGGTGACCGCGCGCAACCAGAGCCTCGAGCGACGCGTCCGGCTGCTGCGGACGCCGCAGGAGATCGAGCGGATCGCCCGCGAGAAGTACAACCTCGTGCGTCCGGGCGAGGAGGCGTTCGCGATCCTGCCGCCGCGTCCCGCGCCCGCGCCCGCCCGGGCGAGGCGTACCGACACGCGGGCGGGTGAGCAGCGCAACCGCGGAGGCCTCTGGGAGCGCGTCTGGGCCCGGGCCGGCGCCCTCTTCTGATCCCACTACGCTCCGGTCGTGGGCGACGCGTGGGTGGGCACCAGCGGCTGGGCCTACGCCGAGTGGATCGGCAGCTTCTATCCGAAGGGCACGACTGCGGCACGCATGCTGCGCCACTACGCGACCCAGCTGTCCACGGTCGAGGCCCACAGCACGTACCGGCGGCTGCCTTCGGCGTCCACGCTCGAGCGGTGGGGCGCACAGGTGCCCGGGGCGTTCCGCTTCGCGCCGAAGGCCCACATCGGCATCACGCACCGGCGCGACCTCGACGGGCTCGACGAGCGGATGCGCGCCTTCTTCGCCTCGGTGACCAGCCTGGGGCCACGCCTCGGGCCCGTCCTCTTCCAGCTCCCGCACCAACGACCGGACCTGACGCGCCTCGACGCGCTCCTCGAGGCGATGCCGGTCGGGGTCGCGGCCGCCTTCGAGCTGGGCCCGGCGTGGTTCACCGGCGACGAGGCGGGCGATGTCCTCGACCGTCTCGCCGGTCGCCAGGCCACCATCGTGCTCGTGGAGACCGACGCACGGCCCGCGGCGGATGTCGACGTCGGCCCGTTCACCTACGCGCGCCTGCGTCGCTCGCACTACAGCGCGGCCGAGCTCGACCGGTGGGGAGAGCGCCTGGCCAAGCTGCAGGCGGACGGGCGTGACCTTTACGTCTATCTTCGCCACGACGACGAGGGCCAGGCGCCCGGCTACGCCCGACAACTGATGGAGAGACTCGCGTGAGCATCCTTGGCAACCGTGTCCAGCGCAAGGAGGATCCCAAGCTCCTCACGGGTGGCGCGACCTACGTCGACAACCTGAAGCTGCCGGGGGCCGCGTACGTGACCTACGTGCGCTCGACCATGCCCCACGCCCGCATTGCGTCGATCGACGTCGACGACGCGCGTTCCGCGCCCGGCGTCATCGGCGTGTTCACCGCGGCTGACGTCGACCTCCCCGCGATGACGCCGACCATCCCCATGCTCGACCAGACGATG
Organism: Actinomycetota bacterium; assembly: GCA_005888325.1. Classification (NCBI taxonomy): domain Bacteria; kingdom Bacillati; phylum Actinomycetota; species Actinomycetota bacterium. The sequence goes on along the minus strand of VAWU01000032.1, from coordinate 66,921 downwards.
ACACGGCCGTTCCTCGCCGACGGCGTCGTGCGTTTCGCGGGTGAGGCGATCGTAGCCATCGTCACCGAGGAGCGGTACCAGGGTGAGGACGCAGCCGAGCTGGTGTTCGTCGACTACGAGCCGCTGCCCGTGGTGGTCGATCCCGAAGCCGCGGAGCAGAGCGAGGTCGTGCTCTTCCCCGACGCGGGCACCAACGTCGCCATGCGCCTCGAGTTCGGTCACGACGACGACCTGTTCGACGGGTGCGAGGTGGTGGTGCGCCAGCGCATGGTCAACCAACGCGTCGCCCCGTGCCCGCTCGAGGTCCGCGCCGTGGCGGCCGAATGGGGCGACGACGGGCGACTCACGTTCTGGTCGAGCAGCCAGAACGCCCACGGTGTGAAGGGCGCGCTCACCTCGCGGCTCGGGCTCGACGAGGCGACCGTGCGCGTGATCGTCCCCGACGTGGGTGGCGGCTTCGGCGCCAAGCTCGGCGGCTCGCCCGACGAGCTCCTGGTGGCGTGGCTGGCACGGGAGCTCGCCCGGCCGCTGCGCTGGCTCGAGACGCGGTCGGAGAGCATGGTCGCACTGGGCCACGGCCGCGCCCAGGTGCAGCAGGTCGAGCTCGGCGGCCGGCGCGATGGCACCTTCGAGGCCTACCGCCTCACCATCCTGCAGGACGCCGGCGCCTACCCCGACGTCGGCGCGGTCCTGCCGTTCATGTCGCGTCTGATGACAACCGGCGTGTACGACGTCGCGAAAGCGGAGTGCGACGCCGTCTCGGTCGTGACCAACACCACGCCGATCGTCTCCTACCGGGGCGCCGGGCGCCCCGAGGCGGCGGCCGCCCTCGAGCGCGCGGTCGACCTGTTCGCGACCGAGATCGGTGCCGATCCCGCAGAGCTCCGCCGGCGCAACTTCATCGCGAAGGACGCGTTCCCGTACACCACTCCGGTGGGAACGACCTACGACTGCGGCGACTACGAGCGCGCCCTCGACCTGGTGCTCCAGACGGCGAACTACGCGGCCCTGCGGGCCGAGCAGGCGCAGCGCCGGGCGCGCGGCGACGTGCGACAGCTCGGGCTCGGGCTCGCGGTGTACGTGGAGGTGACCGCGGGCCCATTCGCCGACAAGGAGTGGGGGGGTCTCGAGGTGCGCGCCGACGGGACCGCGCTCGTGCGCACGGGCATCTCGCCGCACGGTCAGGGCCACCACACGAGCCTCGCCATGATCGCGAGCGACGCGCTCGGCATCCCGATCGACGACATCGAGGTCGTGCACGGCGACACCGACGCGGTGCCCCAGGGCGGCGGCACGTCGGCGTCGCGCTCGCTGCAGATCGGCGGCACCGCCGTCCTGCAGGCGTCGGAGCAGGTCGTCGACCAGGCGCGGCACCTGGCCGCCGCGCTGCTCGAGGCCAACCCCGACGATGTCGTGCTCGACAAGGTCAACGGCCGCTTCCACGTGGCGGGCACGCCCACCATCGGCCGTACGTGGTCGGAGCTGGCGGCCGAGAGTCAGTCCTCCGAGAGTGAGTCGTCCGAGAGTGAGTCGTCCGAGAGTGAGTCCGGGACGCGGGGCGGGCTGCGGGCCGAGCTCGTCTTCGAGGCCGCCAGCCCCACGTTCCCGTTCGGCGCCCACCTGGCGGTGGTCGAGGTCGACATGGAGACGGGCCGGGTCGAGCTGCAGCGGCTGGTGGCCGTCGACGACGCGGGACGCATCCTCAACCCGCTGATGGCCGAGGGTCAGATCCACGGCGGCCTGGCCCAGGGCGTGGCCCAGGCGCTGCTGGAGGAGGTGCGCTACGACGACGACGGCAACCCGCTCACCACCAACCTGGCCGACTACGCCTTCGTCTCCGCGGTCGAGCTCCCCTCGTTCGAGACCGTCTCGATGGAGACGCCGACACCCGTCAACCCGCTCGGAGCCAAGGGCATCGGCGAGTCGGGCTCGATCGGGTCGACGCCCGCGGTGCAGAACGCCGTCGTCGACGCGCTCTCGCACCTCGGGGTGCGCCACGTCGACATGCCCGCCACACCCGAGCGGGTGTGGCGAGCCATACGAGGGACGGTGACGTCGTGAAGATCTCGGTGAGCGTCAACGGTACGGCCCAGGAGCACGAGATCGAGCCGCGGCTGCTCCTCGTGCATCTCCTGCGAGAGGTGATTGGCCTCACCGGCACCAACGTGGGGTGCGACACCTCGTCGTGCGGCGCGTGCACGGTTCTCGTCGACGGCGAGTCGGTGAAGTCGTGCACGATGCTCGCGGCGCAGGCGGACGGCTCGTCGATCACAACCATCGAGGGCCTGGCAGACGACGGACGGCTGCACCGGATGCAGGAGGCGTTCCGCGAGCACCACGGGCTGCAGTGCGGCTTCTGCACACCGGGAATGGTGATGGCGGCGGTCTCACTGCTGCAGGAGCGCCCCTCACCGACCGAGGCCGAGGTACGGGAAGGGCTCGAAGGCAACCTGTGCCGCTGTACCGGTTACCACAACATCGTCAAGGCCGTGCTGGCCGCGAGCGGACAACGGGTGGCGGTGTGATTCCCGCCACGTTCGACTACGTGCGCGCTTCGTCGGCCGAAGAGGCGGTGTCGCTGCTGCACGAGCACGGCGACGAAGCCAAGCTGCTGGCCGGAGGGCACTCGCTGTTGCCGCTGATGAAGCTGCGCCTGGCCACGCCGTCGGTGCTCGTCGACGTCGGTCGCGTGCGCGAGCTGTCGTACGTGCGCGATGCCGGTGACCACGTCGCGGTCGGCGCGCTCACCCGTCATCGCGACCTCGAGACCGACGAGACCCTGCGACGCGAGGTGCCGATCCTCGCGCGGGTCGCCAGCCTCGTCGGCGACCCTCAGGTGCGTCACCGGGGCACGCTCGGCGGCTCGATCGCGCACGGCGACCCCGCATCCGACCTTCCCGCGGTCGTGCTCGCCCTCGGAGGCACGCTCGTGGTCCAAGGCTCGGGCGGAACGCGCGAGATCCCGGCCACCGAGTTCTTCCGGGGCTTCTTCGACACCGCGCTGGCGCCCGACGAGATGCTCACCGAGGTCCGCCTGCCGAAGGTCGCCGGCGCGGGCTGGTCGTACCAGAAGTTCAACCGACGCGCCCAGGACTGGGCCATCGTGGGGGTGGCCGCGGTGCGCAACGGGGTCACCGGTGTCGCACTCGTCAACATGGCCTCGGTGCCGCTGCGCGCCACCGCGGTCGAGCAGGCGCTCCGCGATGGTGCCTCGGCAGCCGACGCGGCCGAGCACGCGGCAGAGGGCACGGAGCCGCCCGTGGACCTCAACGCCGGCGTCGAATACCGGGAGAACCTCGCGCGCGTGCTGGTGCGCCGGGCGCTGGAGGAAGCGGGAGCATGATCACGGGTGCGCATGTCGTGCTGCACACGCCGGAGGCCGACGCCCTACGCGCCGTGCTGCGTGACGTGATGGGTTGGAGCTACGTCGACGTCCACGACGGTTGGCTCATCTTCGCGCTGCCGCCCGCCGAGGTCGGCGTGCATCCCGGCGACTCCCCGCGGCACGAGCTGACGTTGATGTGCGACGACATCCACGCCACGGTCGCCGATCTGCGGGAGAAGGGCATCGAGTTCCGGGGTGAGCCGCAAGCCGCCGGATTCGGGGTCCAGGTGACCATGGTGCTGCCCGGCGGCGTGGAGGTCATGCTCTACGAGCCGCGTCACGCCACCGCCATCTGACCCCGCTGCCGGGTGCGCACGACAAACTTGGCGCAACCTGGCGCCTACCCTTGCATGCGTGACCGTCGACGACGTGGCCGAGGCGCTGGCCGCCCACCAGTACCTGGCCGACGAGGGACTGGCCACCGCGGTGTTCCTCGCGCTCACCTTGCACCGTCCGCTGCTCGTCGAGGGTGAAGCCGGCGTGGGCAAGACCGAGGTGGCCAAGGTGCTGGCGCGCTGGACGGGTGGCGACCTGCTGCGCATCCAGTGCTACGAGGGCATCGACGTCGCCCAGGCCGTCTACGAGTGGGACTACGCGCGCCAGCTGCTCCACGTGCGGGCGCTGGAGGCGTCGCACGAAGCGGTCGTGGAGGACGAGCTCTATTCCGAGCGCTTCCTCGTACGCCGCCCGCTGCTCCAGGCGATCGACTCGCCGCCCGGCGGGCCGCCGCCGGTGCTGCTCATCGACGAGGTCGATCGGGCCGACGACGAGTTCGAGGCGTTCCTGTTGGAGATCCTCTCCGACTACGCGGTCACCATCCCCGAGCTGGGCACGTTCCGCGCCTCGGTCCCGCCGGTGGTCGTGATCACGTCGAACCGCACGCGCGACGTGCACGACGCGCTGAAGCGTCGCTGCCTCTACCACTGGGTCGACCACCCCGACTTCGAGCGGGAGGTGGCCATCGTCCGCCTGCGCGCCCCGCAGGTCGTCGAGCGGCTGGCCCGGCAGGTGGCGGCCGCCGTGGAGCGGCTGCGCACGCTCGAGCTCTACAAGCCTCCGGGCGTGGCCGAGACCATCGACTGGGCCGAGGCCCTCGCCGCGCTCGGCCGTGTCGACGTCGACGAGCACGCGGTCGACGTCACCCTGGGCACCGTCCTCAAGTACCGCGAGGACCAGGAGCGCGTGCGGGCCCACGGCCTCGGCGAGGTCGTCCGGGCGGCGGTGGCGCGCGGTGTCTGAGACGGACGCGGCGGACCTGGCGGTCGATCGCGTCGCGGTGGCGTTCGCGCGCGTCGTACGCGGCGCGGGGCTCGATGTCACGGTCGGCAACGTGACCGCCTTCGTCGAGGCGCTGGAGGCGGTGGGAGTGGTGCGGCGGACGTCGGTCTACTGGGCGGGCCGGGCCACGCTCGTGCGCCGGCCCGAGGACCACGCCGTCTACGACCGGGCGTTCGACGCGTTCTGGGGGAGCGGCACCGGCGTCGAGGCGATGCCTCCCCCGCACGAGGTGCACATCGACCTCTCCCTCGACGACGCCGGCGAAGCCGGAGACGCGGGCGAGGCCGGCCCGACGACGCGGCCGACGATCGCGGTCCGCTACAGCCCGCACGAGGTGCTGCGGCACAAGGACTTCGCGGCCTACTCACCCGCCGAGTTCGTCGAGGCGCGCCGGCTGATGGCCGACATGCGGCTGGCCGGCGCTCTCCGCCGCTCACGCCGGTACCGGTCGTCTGGCCGTGCCGCGGGGCGCCCCGACGTCCGTCGTACCGTGCGTCACGCGCTGGCCCACGGTGGCGAGCCCGTGCGTCGCGCGTTCCTCGAGCCGGCCACGCGCCCGCGTCGCGTCGTGCTGCTGTGTGACGTCAGCGGTTCGATGGAGCCGTACGCCCGCGCCCTGTTGCGGTTCCTGCACGCCGCCGTCGTCGGCCGCACGCGCGTCGAGGCGTTCGCCCTCGCGACCCGCATCACCCGCCTGACCCGCCCGCTCTCGTCCCGCGACCCGGACGCGGCGCTGTCGGCGACTGCGGACGCGGTGGCCGACTGGGCCGGGGGCACCCGGCTGGGCGAAGGACTGCGCGCGTTCAACGACACGTGGGGCGTGCGCGGGATGGCGCGCGGCGCAATCGTCGTGGTGCTGTCGGACGGATGGGACCGGGGCGACCCGAGCGCGCTGGCCGAGCAGATGGCGCGTCTGCGACGCGTCGCGCATCGCGTTGTGTGGGTCAACCCCTTGAAGGCGGCGCCCGGGTACGCGCCGCTCGCGCAGGGAATGGCGGCGGCGCTGCCGTTCGTCGACGAGTTCGTCGAAGGCCACTCGCTCGCATCGCTCGAGACCCTCGTCCGGGTCGTGGGTGGCAAGGGGTGATGTCCCGATGAGAGAGGTGCTCGACGACATCGAACGGTGGCAGGCCGCGGGCAAGCGGGTCGCGGTGGCGCGGGTCGTGGGTGTCGAGGGTTCCGGCCCTCGCGACCCGGGCGCGACGATGGCGGTGAACGACGACGGTGAGATCGCGGGATCGGTGTCGGGTGGGTGCGTGGAGGGCGCGGTGGTCACCGAGGCGCTCGCGCTGCTCGCAGGTGACGGGGCCCCCCGACTGCTCACCTACGGCATCGCCGACGAGGACGCCTTCGCCGTCGGCCTCACGTGTGGTGGCACCATCCACGTCCTCGTGGAGTCGCTCGAGCGTTGGGGCTGATCTACGCGGCGTTGCGCGAGGCGCTGCTGGCCGACGCGCCCGTGGCGCTGGCGACGGTCGTCGACGGCCCCCAGCCGGGCGCCAAGCTGCTGGTGCGTCCCGAGCAGGAACCGATCGGCTCGCTCGGCGACGCGGACCTCGACCGGGTGGTGGCGCGCGACGCGCGGGGTGAGCTGGAGGCCGGGCTCACCGGGACGCGCCACTACGGGCCCCACGGCGAGGCCCGTCAACGGGAGGTGTCGGTGTTTATCGAGTCGTTCGCACCGCCGCCGCGCATGGTGATCTTCGGCGCCGTCGACTTCACCGCGGCCCTCGTGCGCGTGGCGAAGGTGCTCGGCTACCGCGTCACTGTGTGCGACGCGCGCCCGGCCTTCGCCACATCGGCGCGCTTCCCTCAGGCCGACGAGGTCGTGGTGGACTGGCCCGACCGCCATCTCACCGCGGTCGGGCCCGACCTCGGGCCTCGGGACGCGGTCTGCGTGCTGACGCACGACCCCAAGTTCGACGTGCCGGCCATCGTCGCCGCCCTGCGGACGCGCTGCGGCTACCTCGGCGCCATGGGGTCGCGCCGCACCCACGCCGAGCGGGTGGCGCGATTGAGGGAAGCCGGTATCGGCGACGAGGAGCTGGAGCGCGTCATGGGCCCGATCGGGCTCGCCATCGGCGCCCGCACTCCCGAGGAGACGGCCGTGTCCATCTGCGCCGAGATCATCGCGCTGCGCACCGGCCAGGGTGCCCCGTCGCTCCGCGACTCCGACGGTCCGATCCATGGTGCGTGACCCGGCTCCCTGCGCCACCGATCCGGGTGACAGAGATCACACGAGCGGACGGGTGCCCGGCTGAGGGAGACTGTCCGCGTGACGCTCGAGCCGCAAGGCGGCCCGCCCGACGACGTCCGCATCTCCGACGAGGAACGCACGCAGGTGGTCGACCGCCTGCGCCGGCACTGCGCCGAGGGCCGCATCACGCTCGACGAGTTCTCCGACCGGGCGGGCCAGGTCTATGCGGCCCGCACCCGCAGCGAGCTCGTCGAGGTGCTGGCCGACCTGCCCGAGCCCGTCCCACCCCTCGCGACCGACGCGGTGGCCGTGCGCCGCCACCCCACGAGCTGGGTCGTCGGCATCATGGGCGGCGGTCAGAGCAAGGGTCGATGGCGCCCGGAGGGCGAGGTCACCGCGCTCGCGATCATGGGCGGTTGCGTCGTCGACCTGCGGCAGGCCGAGATCGAAGGGCCGGTGGTCGACATCTCTGCGATCGCCATCATGGGCGGGGTCGACATCATCGTCCCCGAGGGCATCGCGGTGGAGATGTCGGGCATCGCCATCATGGGCGGCAAGGACTGCCGGGTGAAGGACGTGACCCCGCTCCCCGGCACCCCGGTCGTGCGCGTGCGTGCGTTCGCGTTCTGGGGTGGGGTCACGGTGCGCACGAAACGCGAGCGTCACCGCGGCGTCGACCGCGCCCGTGACCGGGCCCAACGCCGGCAGCTGCAAGGCGAGCGCAGCATCGCGCTGGCCGAGCGCCACGCGACACGTGCACTGGAGCACGCGGCGCGCTACGCCCCGATGGTCGAGGAGGTCTTGGGCGCGTTCAACCAGGGGATGAAGCCCAAGCCCCCGACCGCGCTCGACGGCACCGTCACCATCCTGTTCAGCGACATCGAGGACTTCACCGGCATCACCGAGCGACTCGGCGACCTGCGCGCCCAGGACGTGCTCCACTCTCACAACGACATCGTGCGCCGCGCGGTGGCCGCGAGCGGGGGTCACGAGGTGAAGTCGCAGGGGGACAGCTTCATGCTCGCGTTCGCCAGCGCCCGCCGTGCTCTCAACTGCGCGGTCGACATGCAGCGGTCGTTCGATCGTTGGTCCGACTCCCAGCCCAACGTCCCGCTCAAGGTGCGCATGGGACTGCACACCGGTGAGACGATCCGCGAGGCTGACGATCTCTTCGGCCGGACCGTGATCCTCGCGTCGCGCATCGCAGCCGAGGCCGGAGGCGGCCAGATCCTCGTCTCGTCGCTGCTGAAGGAGCTGACCGAGAGCTCGGGCGAGTTCTGCTTCAGCCCGGGTCGTGAGGTGACGCTGAAGGGCCTGTCGCGCACGCAGGTCGTGCACGAGGTCGACTGGTCGGGCGCCCTCCCGGGGTGACGGTCGCCGCCGTCGTTCTGGCTGCGGGTTCGGGTAGCCGCTTCCACGGGGACGCGCACAAGCTCCTGAGCGACTTTCGGGGGCGGCCGCTCGCGTCGTGGGCCCTGTGGCATGCGATCCAGGCCGGCCTCGACGAGACGGTCGTCGTCACCGGCGCGGTCGACCTCAGCGCGGTGGTCGACCGGTGGCGGGAGGTCGTGCGCGTCGTCGAGAACGCCCGCTGGGCGGAGGGCCAGGCGACCTCGCTGCTGACGGCCGTCGACGCGGCGCGTACCCGCGGCCACGACGCCATCGTGGTCGGCCTGGGCGACCAACCGTTCATCCCCCCCGAGGCCTGGACGGCCGTCGCCGCCAGCCCGTCACCCATCGCGGTGGCCACCTACGACGGGCGTCGCCGACATCCGGTGCGCCTCGGCGCGTCGGTGTGGCCGCTGCTACCCGCGACCGGCGACCAGGGCGCGCGCGTCGTCATCTCACAGCGGCCGGAGCTCGTGGTGGAGGTAGCGTGCCGAGGGGAGGCTTCCGACATCGACACCCTGGAGGACCTCACCAGGTGGAGTTAGAGCCAGCATGGAGTTAGAAGCAGCATGGAGCTAGAACCAGCATGGAGCTAGAACCAGCATGCAGTTAGAGAACGAGTTCCGCGTCGAGGCGTCGGTCGACCGCGTGTGGCAGGTGCTCACCGATCTCGAGCGCATCGCGCCGTGCATGCCCGGCGCGCAGCTCCAGGAGGTGGAGGGCGACGAGCATCGCGGCATCGTCAAGGTGAAGGTCGGGCCCATCACCGCGCAGTACAAGGGCGTGGCGCGTATCGTCGACCGGGACCGGGAGGGGGGTCGACTGGTGCTACGGGCCGAGGGCCGGGAGACCCGCGGTCAGGGCAACGCGAGCGCGCTGATCACGGCCAGGCTGGCCGCCGATGGCGACGCCACGGCCGTCGCGATCAGCACCGACCTCACCGTCACCGGCAAGGTGGCACAGTTCGGGCGGGGCGTGCTCGCCGACGTGAGCGCCAAGTTGGTGACGCAGTTCGTCGAGTGCCTCGAGGCCGACGTGCTCGCCGGCGAGGAGGCCGTGCCCGCGCCGGCGCCCGCCGCGGTGCCGGCGGCGTCGGTGCCCGCCAACGGCGACGGGGAGCAGGTCCGTCGCATCGAGTCCGCGCCTTCCCCGCCCGTCGATCTCATGGGCGCGGCCGGCGTACCCGTGGCCAAGCGCGTCGCGCCCGTCGTGGCGCTGCTGTTCGTGACCATGTGGTTGGTGCGCCGTCGCCGCCGTCGCCGCCGCGCCCGGGGCTGACGTGGACGACCGGGCGCTCGTGTCCGAGCGGTTGGGCCGCGCGCCGATGGGTGACTTCGACGTCGTCGTGCGCGACGAGACCGGGGTACCGCGGGTGATCCGCAACGCCCCGTTCCTCGCGGACGGCACGCCGATGCCGACGCGCTACTGGTTGGTCGACGCCGTCACGTGCGAGGCGGTCGCCCGGCTCGAGGCCGCGGGCGGCGTGAAGGCGGCCGAGGCCGCGGTCGCGCCCGACACCCTTGCCCGGGCTCACGCTCGCTACGCCGCGGAGCGTGATGCCGCGATCCCGCCCGACCATGCGGGACCGCGACCGTACGGCGGGGTGGGCGGCACCCGGCGCGGGGTGAAGTGCCTGCACGCGCACTACGCCTGGCACCTCGCCGGCGGCGACGACCCCGTGGGCCGGTGGGTGGCCGAGCGCCTGGAGTCATGAGCCGGCTTCTCGGCGCCATCGACTGCGGCACGAACTCGACGCGCCTGCTGGTGGCCGAGGCCGGCGGAGCAGGCGCAGCGGGCGGCACGACCACCATCGAGCGCCACATGCGCATCACCCGCCTCGGCCGGGGCGTCGACGCCACCGGCGAGCTCGCCCCCGAGGCCGTCGAGCTCACGCTCGCCGTGTTGCGCGAGTATCGCGCCACGCTCGACCGTCACGGAGTCGAGCGGGTTCGTATGACCGCGACGTCGGCTGCGCGCGACGCGACCAACCGCCGGATCTTCTTCGAACCCGCCACCGAGATCGTGGGGGCCGAGCCCGAGCTGCTCAGCGGCGACGAGGAGGGACGGCTCTCGTTCGCGGGCGCGACGGCCGAGCTCGACCCCGCGCGCGGCCCGTTCCTCGTCGTCGACATCGGCGGTGGCTCGACCGAGTTCGCGGTCGGTGCCGGCGCAGACGGCCCGCCCGACGGAGTCGTCTCCGTCGACGTCGGCTGCGTGCGCGTGACCGAGAAGTTCCTGCACCACGACCCGCCCGCGCCCGAGGAGCTCAGCCAGGCCCTGTCGGTGGTGCACGACCATCTCGACGACGTCGCACGCGAGCTGCCGGCCGCCACGGAGGCGCCCACGCTTGTGGGCCTGGCCGGCACGGTGACGACCGTGGCCGCCATCGAGCTCGGGCTACGCGAGTACGACCGCGACCGCATCCATCACTTCGTGCTCACCCGCCGGGCGGCGGAGGAGGTGTTCCGCACCCTCGCCACCGAGCCACGCGCGGTGCGGGTGCACAACCCCGGGCTCGAGGAGGCCCGCGCCGACGTGATCGTGGGCGGGGCGGCCATCCTGGTCGCCATCATGCGCTATTTCCAGCACGACGAGTGCCTGGTGAGCGAGGCCGACATCCTCGACGGACTCATCCGGAGCCTCCTCTGATGAGCTCGGGCAGCGGCTCGGCGTGGAGGATGCCGAGGTGCTGCACCGCCCGCGTCAGCGCCACGTAGAGCACGCGCACCCCGCTCGGCTCCTCGGCGACGATGCGCGCCGGCTCCACGACGACCACCGCGTCGAACTCGAGCCCCTTGGCGGATGCGGGAGGGAGCAGGGTGACCGAATCGCTGAGCGTCTGCCGGCGGGCGTCGGTGAAGTCGATCGCGGCCGCTCGCAGCGCGGCCGCGATGGAGTCGAGCCCCGACATGGGTGCGATCACGCCGACGGTCGTCCAGCGTTGGGCCAACGCCCCGACCTCGGTGGCGACCGCGTGCGCCAGCCCGTCGGTCGCGACGGAGAGCACGAGCGGAGGGTCGCCGGCCGTGCGTACCGAACGTGACGGGCGCAGATGCGGTGCGGCGACCGGCAGCAGCCGGTTGGCGAAGTCGAGGATGGCGGCGGGCACGCGATAGCCCACCCCCAGCTCCTCGATCCGCGCTCGCGAGCGCCGCTCCGCCTCCGGCGCGACGACTGTCTGGCGCGCCTCCTGCGCGACGAGATGGTGCAGCACGTCGTCCCAGTTGCTCTGGGCGCCGACCGCGGTGGCCTGGGCCAGGTCGCCGAGAACGGTCATCGAGCGCTCGGGCGTGCGGCGGGCGAGCAGTCGCAGCTCCATCGACGTGAGGTCCTGCGCCTCGTCGACGACCACGTGGCCGTAGGTCACGGGCGTGCCGGTGGTAAGGGCTTCGGCTTCGTCGAGCAGGGCCAGGTCGGCGCGTGTCCAGCGTTCGTCGGCGGCACGCGCGGTGTTGCGACGCAGCAGGAGCGCCTGCTCGGCCGGCTCGAGCACGCCGTCGGCCGCGCGCGACAGCGTGTGCCTGTTGCCGAGCACGCTGCGCACCAGCGCGGGCGCGCGCAACGATGGCCACGTACGGTCGAGCAGGGCCTTGAAGTCGCGGCCCGCGCGCAGGCTGGCGACGAAGGCGGGCTCGACGCTCAGGTCGGCACCCGGCCGAGCCTCGTAGCGCTGCCGGGCGAGACGCACGAGCCGCTCGCGGAACAGCTCGCGGCGGTCGTTGGACGGCAGGTCGCGCCCGAGCGCGATGTCGACGAGCGCGGCGATCTGCGGCGCGGGGAGCCGCACCGAGCCGAAGTCGGTGGCGACGACCACGTCGTCGGGCGGCGCGGCGATCCGGTCGCGCACTGCGCGGCGCAGCACCTCGCTCATGCGCGCATCGCCCTTGAGCTCGGCCACCTCGGGGTCGTCGACGGCGCGCACGGGATAGCGACCGGCCATCAGGCTCTCGATCGTGGCCTGAACGACCGCGGTCTCGCCGAGAGAAGGCAGGACCTGCGCGATGTAGCGGAGGAAGATCTGGTTGGGACCGATCACGAGCAGCCGCTGCCGCTCGAGCAGCTCGCGGTGCTCGTAGAGCAGGAAGGCGGCGCGGTGCAGGCCGACGGCCGTCTTACCCGTCCCCGGGCCGCCCTGCACGATGACCAGGTCCTCCAGCGGCGCGCGGATCACCATGTCCTGCTCGGCCTGGATGGTGGCCACGATGTCGCGCATCTGTCCCGTGCGCGCCCGCTCCAGCTCGGCGAGGAGGGGGTCGGGCAGCCCGCCGCCACCGGTCGCGTCGGGATCGTCGAAATGCTCGTCGAAGATGTCGACGAGCACGTGACCGTCGACGCTGAAGCGCCGCCGGCGGGCCAGGCCCATGGCGTCGGCGTAGGTGGCGCGGTAGAAGGGGCTCGAGACGCGGGCGCGCCAATCGACGACGACGGGCTCGCCGGTGGGGCCCTCGACATGGCGGCGCCCGATGTAGAAGTGGTCGCCGACCTCCTCATCGAGCCGGCCGAAGCACAACGCCGCTGGCGTGTCGGCGAGCGTGGCCAAGCGTCGCTCGAGGTGCCACTGGACGATCATCGCGTCGGGCGTCTGCTCCACCCGGGCCGCGGTCTCGCCGACCGCGAGCGTGCGCGCCGCGTGCTCGCGCATGGCCGCCAGGCAGGCGTACGCGTGGTCGAGGTGCCGCTGCTCCGCGGCGAGGTCGGGATGTGCGTCCACGGGGGACGATGACGCTAGCCGAGACGGGTCAGGGCCCCCGTCGATTTACGGCTGCGCTCGGACGACGGCCGCCACGACCTCCTCCAGCGTCGGGACGGTCTCGGCGTCGTGGAACTGGGCCATGCGCGCGTAGACGTCGGCCGCGGCCCGGTGGAAGCCGTCGGGCAGCCCGGCGGACGCGAACGTGTCCGCGATCTCGTGCATCTCGCCGACGAAGCGCCACGCCTTGGCGGCCGTGCCCCGTGCCGCACCCTCGGACCGCCCGGGGAGATCGGGTTGGGAGATTGCCCATTCCTCCAGGAGCGCGGGGTCGACGTGCTCGACCGCGGCCACCGCGCGGACGGCGACCAGCAGCGCGCTGGTGCCCTTGGTCCACCCCGCGTAACACATCTTGAGCGCGGATGCCGCGCCGACGTCTCCTTCGATGACGATCGCGTCGAGCGCCGACCCTGCGAACAACCGGGCGACGTCGTCGGCGCCGGGCCCCGATAGGTAGAGGCGCGTCGTGCCTTTCACGCGGGGCGGACCACCGATGATGCCGCCGTCGGTGACGCGCGATGCGGTCGCGGCGATCTCGCGCGCGGTCGCGGGCGCAACCGCGTTGACGTCGACGTACGTCCCCTCGAAGCCGCACGCGGCGACGGCACGCGCCAGATCGATCGCGGCATGGGGCGGGCACACCGACACGATCGTTTCGGAACGCTCGACGAGCTGCGCGAGCGTGGCTACGTCGGCGAGGCCGGCGGCGTCGGCTCGAGATCGGGTGGCGTCGCTTCGCCCGCTCGACGCCCAGAGCACGTCAGCCCCCCCGGCGCGCAACGCCGCACCCACCGCCGCGCCCATCTCGCCCGGGTGGAGCAGCCCGACCCGTGTCACCGCGGCGGGCCGGCTTCGATGACGCCGCGGATGTCGTCGAGCCAGCCCGGGGCCCCGCTCGCCGACTCGATCAGCCACGTGACGCCCTCGGCTTCGTAGTCGCCGGCGCCGGCCGTGGTGCCCGGAAGCACCCACACCGCGACGTCGAAGGGTGCGTCGGTCTCGCGTTGCTTGCGCACGACGGCGAGCATCTCGCGCACGTCGTCGGGGGTCACGGGCTCGATGCCGCGCGGGCCGATGCGGATCGGCGCCACGCCGTCGCACTGCGCGGCGCGCCGCAGCGGGCCGCGGTTGGGCCAGACGACGGCCACCCACACCGGGATGCGGGGCGACTGCAACGGCCGGGGGAGGAACGTGGCTCCGTCGACCGTCAGGTGCCTGCCCTCGAACGAGAAGCGCGCTCCCGACCAGAGGCCGAAGAGCACCTCGAGGCCCTCGTCGAGGCGCTCGGCGCGCACGCGGTCGTCGGTCGGCTCGCCGAAGGCACCGAACTCGACATCGGGCGGCTCGCCCAGGCCCACGCCGAGCACGGCCCGGCCGCCCGAGAGGTGGTCGAGGGTGACCGTCTCGCGTGCCAGCTTCCAGGGCCGCCGCCGGGCGACCGGCGTCACCAAGGTGCCCAGCCGGACGCGCTCGGTCGTCTGCGCGATGGCGCCCAGCACGACCCAGGGATCGTTGATCGGGAACGGGTGGTCGGCGTCGACGAGCACGTGGTCCCAGAGGAAGAAGCCGTCCCAACCGGCGCGCTCGGTCGCGTGACCCAGCTGCACGAGATCGGCCGGGACGCCGAAGTTGGGGACGCTTATCCCGTAGCGCACGAACGCCGACGGTAGTGTGCCGGCGTGCCGCTGCACGACCGGGTTCTGATGGGGCCAGGGCCATCGAACCCGTACCCCGAGGTGATGCAGGCGCTGGCCCGGCCGGTGCTCGGTCATCTCGATCCCGAGTTCCTCACGTTGCTCGACGAGACGTGCGACCGGATGCGTCAGGCCTTCCGCACCGACAACGCCCTGACCCTCCCGATCAGCGGCACCGGGTCGGCCGGGATGGAGGCGGCGTTCGTCAACGTCGTCGGCCCCGGCGACGTGGTCGTGGTCGGCGTCAACGGCCTCTTCGGCGAGCGCATGTGCGACGTGGCCGCGCGCTGCGGTGCCGACGTCGTGCGGGTCGACGAGGAGTGGGGCCGCGCCATCGAGCCGTCGCGGCTGCTCGATGCCCACCCGTCGCCGAAGGTCATCGCGGTCGTTCACGCGGAGACGTCGACCGGTGTGCGCAACGACATCGAGCCGCTCGGCGCAGGCAAGGGTGACGCGCTGCTGCTGGTCGACTGTGTCACCTCGCTCGGCGGGATCAGCGTCGAGATCGACGGGTGGGGGGTCGATATCGCGTACAGCGGGACGCAGAAGTGCCTCGGGGTCCCGCCGGGCCTGGCCCCGCTCACCGTGAGCGATCGGGCGTGCGAGCGCTTCGTCGAGCGGCCGCGATCGTGGTACTTCGACCTCGGCATGATCGGCGACTACGTCGGGCCCTCCCGCAAGTACCACCACACCGCGCCGGTGTCGATGATCTACGCGCTCCACGCCGGTCTCGGCGTGCTGCTCGACGAGGGCCTCGAGGCGGCGTGGGACCGGCACGAGGCGTGCGGGCGCACGCTGCAGGACGGGCTCGAGAAGCTCGGGATGGCGTTGGTCGCACAGGACGGACACCGCCTGCCCGAGCTCACGACGGTGTGGCTGCGCGCGGGGTTCGATGACGCGGCGACGCGACGTCGACTGCTCACCGACTACGGCATCGAGGTGGGCGCCGGCGTCGGCCCGTTCGCGGGAAAGGCGTGGCGCATCGGTTGCATGGGCCACACGGCACGGCTGCGCAACGTCTCGCTGTTGTTGCGCGCCCTCGAAGAGGTGCTGGCCGCGTGAGCGCTCCCGTGTGGGCACCGGCGAGCTCCGAGGACGCGGCTGCGACCAACGTCGGCCGGTTCATGGCCGCGCACGGCATCACCGACTTCGCCGACCTCGTGCGTCGCTCGATCGACGAGGCGGAGTGGTTCTGGGACGCAGTCGTCCGTTTTCTCGAGCTCGAGTGGTTCTCGCCCTACGCGCAGGTGCTCGACGTCTCGGATGGAATCGCATGGGCCCGGTGGTTCACGGGCGGCACGGTGAACCTCGCCCACAACTGCGTCGACAAGTGGGCCGCGACGGAGCCAGATCGCACCGCCGTCGTCTGGGAAGGTGAGGACGGTGCCGTGCGCACGTGGTCGTTCGCCGAGCTGCGCGCGCAGGCGGACGGGCTCGCCGCGCTGCTCGAGCGGCGCGGTGTCGGTGCCGGTGACGCGGTCGGCATCTTCCTGCCGATGCTCCCCGAGACCGTCGCCGCGCTGCTCGGGGTGGCGAAGCTCGGCGCGGTGTTCCTGCCGCTGTTCAGCGGCTACGGGTCCGCAGCGGTCGCGACGCGGCTCGAGGACGCGGGCGCGAAGGCCGTCGTCACCGCCGACGGCACCTACCGCCGAGGTGCGATCGTCCCGATGGTGCACGTGGCCCGGCGGGCGGTGTCGCGCGTGACCTCGGTGCACACGATGGTGATCGTGCCCCGGCTCGGCGAGCGGGTGGAGCAGTTCCCGGGGCCCGAGGTGCTCTGGCCCCGCCCGAGCGGCCGTCAGTTCGCCACCCGCCCGGTCGACAGCGAGCACCCGCTGTTCGTCGCCTACACGTCGGGCACGACGGGCCGCCCGAAGGGCTCGGTGCACGTGCACGGCGGCTGGCTGGCCAAGGTGGCGGAGGAGGGCGCCTTCCAGACCGACCTGCGGCGCGCCGACATCCTGTTCTGGTTCACCGACATGGGCTGGATCATGGGCCCGTGGGAGGTCACCGGCGCCCTCGCGAACGGCGCGACGCTCGCCCTGTACGAGGGCGCGCCGGACTACCCGGAGCCCGACCGGTTGTGGGCCTACCTCGAGCGACACCGGGTGACCGTGCTCGGCATCAGCCCGACGCTCATTCGTGCGCTCATGACCCACGGCGAAGCGCGGGTGAAGGCTCACGACCTGGCCGCGCTGCGCATCCTCGGCTCGACGGGTGAGCCGTGGAACGAGGACCCGTGGCGCTGGTACTTCGAGGTCGTCGGCGGCGGGCGCTGCCCGGTGATCAACATCTCGGGCGGCACCGAGGTCGGCGCCTGCTTCCTCTCGCCTCACCCCGTCACGCCGCTGAAGCCCATGTCGCTCGGCGGCCCCGCGCTGGGAATGGCCGTCGACGTGTACGACGACGGCGGCAAGCCGTTGCGCGGCGCGGTGGGCGAGCTGGTGTGCACGCGCCCGTGGCCGGGCATGACCCGCGGCCTGTTCCACGACCCCGAGCGCTACATCGAGACGTACTGGAGCCGGTGGCCCGACGTGTGGGTGCACGGCGACTGGGCCTCGATCGACGCCGACGGCGACTGGTACCTGCACGGCCGCAGCGACGACACCATCAAGGTGGCGGGCAAGCGCCTCGGGCCGGCCGAGGTCGAGTCGGTGCTCGTGAGCCATCCCGCGGTCGTCGAAGCCGCTGCGGTCGGTCTACCCGACGAGCTGAAGGGCGAGGCGCTGTGGGGGTTCGTCGTGCTCGCGGCCGGCGTCGAGCCCCGCGACGCGTTGCGTACCGAGTTGAGCGACCTCGTCGCAGACCGGCTGGGGAAGTCGTTCAAGCCGTCGGCCATCCGCTTCACCACCGCGCTCCCGAAGACGCGCAACGCCAAGGTGCTCCGGCGAGCCATCCGCGCCGCCACCCTCGGTCAGGACCTCGGCGACCTCTCCGCCTTGGAGGACACCGCGACGATCGACGCGGTGAAGGCGGCAACATGAAGGGCGCAGACATGAAGGGCGCGACATGACGATGCCCGCGGCACCGGCCGCCACGATCCTCCGCGGCCGGCGGGTGCAGCTGCGCCCGGTCGAGCTCGCCGACTTCGACGGCTGGCGTGAGGTGCGACGCCGCTGCGCGGACTGGTTGGTGAAGTGGGAGCCCGCGCCACCGCCGGGCCAGACCGACATCACCGACAACCGCCAGGCCTTCGCAGCGCGCTGCGGCGCGCGGCGGCGCGAGTGGCAGCTCGGCACCGGGTACGGCTTCGGGATCTTCGTCGACGACCGCTTCACGGGCGAGATCAACGTCAACAGCGTGCAGCGGGGCCCGTTCCAGAACGCCTACGTCGGCTACTGGATCGACCAGGCGCAGGCAGGCAACGGCTTCATCCCGGAAGCCCTGGTCGCGGTGGCCCGCTTCGCCTTCGAGGACCTCGCGCTTCACCGGCTGCAGGTCGCGATCATCCCGCGCAACCTGGCGAGTCGCCGCGTCGTCGAGAAGCTCGGCCTGCGCGAGGAGGGCGTGGCGGTCCGCTACCTCGAGATCGACGGGGTCTGGGAGGACCACGTGCGCTACGCCATCACCGTCGAGGAATGGGTCGAGCGTCGCGAGGAGCTGCTCAACGCCTGGGTGCGGTGAACCCCTTGCTTGTCGTAGGCAGCCGTCCTCAGGACGGTTCCGCACGACAAGAAGCAGGGGGGCTTCCGTAGAATCCCGGCGATGCTCCCCGAGCCGGTGGATCGCATGCGCGATGGAATCGGAGGAATGGGCCGAGCGGCCCATGGTGGCGCGCGAAGGGCATTTGCGACACTGGCGGCGGGGGTGGGTCGCCGATGGCGTCGAGGGGATCGAGAGGGCTCCGAGGACTCGGGCTGCTGGCCACGGGGCTGGGTCTGGGGCTGATGGCGGTGCGCGCTCGCCGGGAGCCCCGAGACCACGCCCTCGTGGGCACCTGGGCCGAGCTGTCGGGCTTGGACGCCCCGGTCGAGGAAGCGGTCACCGACGTGGCACCCGGATCCGTCGCGGAGCCTGTCGCACCCGAGCCGGTCGTCGAGGTCGCACCCGAGCCCGTCGTCGAGGTCGCACCCGAGCCCGTCGCGGATCTCCTTCCGGAGCGACCGTCGTGGGAGATCCGGGCCAAGGCGTGGTTCGAGCGAGCGATGGCGACGGCGCGCCACTACCGACGGGCCCTCATCGCCGTCTGTGCTGTCGCGCTCGCACTCATCCTTCTCGTTGCCGTGCCCGCAGTCGTCCGCACCCGGCACAGCGACCGCTGGCAGCGCTGCGCCGAGCGCACGACGGGGACGAGCCTGCCTCGGGGCGGCCGCGTGACCCGCGTCGTGCTCGACAGCTGCGGGCCGAAGCCGGCCTTCAACCGGGTGCCCGCCGACCGCCGGAACTGACCCGCGTCAGCGGGGGCGGGTGATCCGCTCCCGCATCGCCGCCAGGCGCTCCGCGAACTCTGGCTGCTGCAGTGACCAGAGCTGAGCGGTGAGCTCGACGTGCACCGCTTCCTCGTGGTCGGCGACGTCGGCCATGGCCGCGATCGTCTCCTTGGCCCGTCGCACGAGCGCCGGCGGTACGTCGGCGGCCCCCGACGCGAGCGCACGGGCGCGTTCGATGAGCGCGTCGTCGTCGACGCAGCGCCAGGCGAGTCCGGCGTCGACGGCGTCCTCGCCTGAAAGGACCTCACCGAAGAGCACCATCGCCGCGGCCGTCTGCGCGCCGGTCAGCCGGCGCAGCATCCAGGTATGGCCGCCGCCCGGGTGCAGGCCCAGCTTGAGGAAGCGCGTGTCGAAGCGCGCCGAGCGACCGGCCAGTCGCACGTCGCATGCGAGCGCCAGGTTCATGCCCGCTCCGACCGCGGCGCCGTTCACCGCGGCCACGGTCGGCAACGGCGAGCGGGCCACGCGCAGGAACCCCTCGTACACCGACCGCAGGCCCGGCTGCGCGTCCTCCGCTCCGCTCTGCTGTTCGGACCTGCGATCCTCCGCTCCGCTTCGGTTCTCGCTCTGACCGGTCCGGCTCGCGGCGGCGAGATGGGAGAGGTCGGCTCCGGCACAGAACGCGGGAGGCGCGCCCGTGACGACCACCGCGCCCACGTCGGCCTCGTGCTCCAGGCGATCGAAGGCGGCGACGATCTCGTCGACCAGGTCGAGCGAGAGCACGTTGCGCCGGTCGGGGTCGTCGAGGGTGACGACGGCCACCCGCTCGTCGACTTCGACGCGGAGGAGGCTCAATCCGGAGCGCGCACGACGGCCGGCGAATGGCGGAAGAACGTCTCGACCTCGGTGTCGTACTTGTACGCCGGCCGGCTGTCGCCGACGGTGTGCCGGAGGTGCATGGCCCGCGCGTAGTTGTCGACGGCCCCGGCCGACGTGTAGCGGTACTCGAAGCCGGCCCGCTTGAGGCGCCGGTTGTCGACCCCGCGGCCGTACCGGAGGAGCGCCAGCATCTCGGGCGGGAGCTCGAGGATGCCGAGGCGCTCGAGCGGCGCGGTGACCAGACCGGTGAGCACGGGCGGGATCGGCACGACCCGCTTGCCGCACAGCGACGCCACCTCGCTCCACGGCAGCCGTCCGTCGCCCGCCACGTTGTAGATGCCGGGCAACTGCTGCTGCCGGGTGAACTCGAGCGACCGGATGACGTCGTCCTCCTCCACGAACTGCATCAGCGGGTCGTACCCGAAGATGCCCGGCACCGCGGGGAGGGCCAGGGCCTTGCTGCACGGCGTGACGATGTCGGTGCCCAACACGTTGGAGAAGCGCATGAGGGTGACGATCACGTGCGGGTTGTCCTCTGCGAAGTCGCGCAGGTAGCCCTCGACCTCGACGAGGGACCGCTCGACGCGCGTTGACGGCGCCCGCGTGCGCGACATCTCCTCGCGGAACCAGGCCGGGTCCTCGTGGGTGGACCCGTAGACGAGCGTCGACGACTTCACCACTACCTGTCGCACCGGGCTCCCCGACGCGCCCGCGGCGGCCAGGAGGTTCATCGTTCCGATCACGTTCGTCTCGTGCATGGCGCGGCCGCTCATGCGCGTGGAGTCGACGACGAGGAAGGTGTGGAGGATGGTGTCGACCTGGGTCGCCTTCACGATGCGGGCGAGGATCGAATAGCTCTGATCGGCCTTGACGAACTCGGTGCGCTCGAGTTGGATCCTCGGCTCCTGGGTGTCGAGGCCGACGATCGTCTCGACGTCGGGATCGTGCTCGATCGCCTGTGCGAGCCGCCCGCCCCAGAAGCTGCTGAGCCCGGTGATGAGGACGCGACGTCCCATGTCCGCCTAGCCGAACCACACGCTGCGGCGTTGACGCAGCATCTCGTAGAGGCTCTCCTGCATGGCCAGGCGAATGTCCTCCGCCTCGTCCATCACCCGGCTCTTCGAGTAGCGCTCCTGGTCGGGCGGCACGTCGAAGCGCACGGGGTCGAGCACGCGCAGCCGGAACTTGGCCGGGAAGTAGAGCAGCGTGCCGAGCAGTGGCCCGAAGAGCAGCATGTTCGCGGTCAAGGGCACGTAGGGGGCGCCGATCGCCTTGGCGAGCGCAGGGCTCTTGTAGACGATAGGCATCGATTCCTCGGCGCCGACGACCGTGATGGGCACGATCGGCACACCCGCGCGCATCGCGATCTCGACGAAGCCACCGCGGCCGAAGCGGCGCAGGCGGTAGCGCTGGCTGAAGTGCTTGCCCGGGCCCTTGCTGCCCTCGGGGAACACGAGGGCGAGCTGTTGCTGCTCACGCAGAAGGCGGTAGGCGTTCTCGGGGTGCGCGGCGACGCCGCCGGAGCGCGACCACAGCGTGCCCACGATGGGCACGGCCTTGAAGAGATGGTCGGCCATGCCGTACACGGGTCGGTGCAGCTCGGTCTCGATGCCGTGCATGATCACGGGCGCGTCGGACGGGATCGCAGCCGCGTGGTTGGCGACCAGCAACGCACCACCGTCGGTCGGGATCTTCTCGAGTCCTTCCCACTCGGCGCGGAACCAGTAGCGGTAGAGGGGGTCGTAGATTCGTCGGGCCAGCGCGCGCGTCTTCTCGGAACGACCCCACTCGTCGACATCGCTCAGACGGGGGTCGGCGAGCTCCTCCACCGCGGGTGTCGTCCGCGGCAGGTGAACGAGCGATCCCGGCCTCTCGGCGGTCAGCTTGCGCTGCGCAGCCATCGTCCCAGGCTATGTCAGGCCGACCAACCCCGCTCCCCGCCGGTGACCTCCCATTGGCGGGCCCCCTCGCACTCCGACCGCAACGAGCAGAAGCCGCAGGTGGGACCGGGTGCGATGGTGGGTTCGCGGTCGCCGAGGTGCAGCTCCGCGACCTTCGTCACGCCCGCGATCGTGCGCGCCAGGGCCACGTCGAGCACATCGAGATCGACGTCCTCGTGGTGGAACGTGGCGCTGTCGAGGTAGTAGCTGGCGACTCGGAACGGTGGGACGCCACTGCGGATGGCCTCGAGGAGCGAGTAGAACCGCAGGTCGTCGACGTGCGTCGAGTAGCGACCGCCCGTCTTGAAGTCGACGATCAGCACGCGCGCCTCCGTCCCGCGGGCGCGTCCGAGCACCAGGTCGGCCTTGGCTTGGATCACGATGCGCCCGTCGCAGAGGTCGACCCGCACCGGCGCCTCGAGGCGCGGGACCCAGCGGGGCGACAGCGGCGGGAACGAGTCGAGGAAGCGGACGACGCGCTCGTTGGCCTCGGACCGCAGCTCGGCGCGCGGCACCGCCGACGCGCTCCGGAGCCACTCACCGGGCCCCCAGGTGTCGTCGAGGTCGTCCTCGAACCGCTGGATGGCGGCGTCGACCAGCTCCAGCGGCGGCCGTTCGTCCTGCATGAACACGGCCAGCTCGATGGCCTTGTGTGCCACCGTGCCCCGCGCCGTGCTCGCCGACCAGCCCGGGAAGCCCCGATGGCGCTCGGCCACGTGATGCGCCTCGCAACTGTGCACCTGCACGAGGTCGCGCTTGCGCACGAGGAGCTCGCCGGTGCCGAGCCGCTCGGCCACCGGGGCCAGCCCCGCCTCGAGCGCGTCGCGCAGCTGGATCGGCAGCTCGGGGGCGAACGTGGGACGCGGCTGCCCCCACGCCATCAGCTCGTCGACCACGCGCTGCTGGACCGGGGACAGGGGGCTCGTGCTCATTCCATCGAGTATGCGCCGGGGCCGTGACGCGATCGGCTCATTGTCCTACCCCCCTGCGAGGCTGGGACCATGCCGGCCGACTCGCTCGCCTTCGCCCGCTCCGCGCGCGCGCTCGCCTCCGAAGCCCGCCGGCGCGGCCTCACCGCGCCCGCGTTCCGGAGCCCGCCGGGGCTCGCGGGTGCCGACCGCACGCTACGGCGCCAGCCCGGTGGCGGCGCGGTGGTTGCGGTGCGCCGGCGCGGCAGGCGCCTCCACGCCGTGGTCGCCGACCTCGTCGACGGCGTGGTCGCCGCCAACGGGCTCTCGGGCCCGGCGGCCGAGCGCGTGCGCGCGTCGCTGTGGCAGGCCGTGTGCCCCGACGACGTGTCCCCCGACGACGCGTGTCCCGACGACGTGCATCCCGGCAGCGGCCGAGCACGACGAGAACCGTTGGCTCGCCGGACTACGGTCGATGGGGGGACGTGGCCCAATCGGCAGAGGCGGGGCGCTTAAAACGCCTTCAGTGAGGGTTCGAATCCCTCCGTCCCCACGTGGACAGCGAGATCGGTCTCCTCGAAGGACTGGCGACGACGCGCGCGATCCGGCGGCTCACGACCGAGCCGGTGTCGACCGCCGACCTGGCCACCGTGCTCTTCGCGGCGACGCGTGCGCCGTCGGGCTCCAACCGGCAGCAGTTCCGGTTCCTCGTCCTTCGCGACGGCCCGCGCGCGGTGCGCGCCAAGGCCGTGCTCGGTGTGGGCTTCCGTCGCATGTGGGCGACGAAGCGCGATGCCGACGGGTACGCGGCGGGGTCGGGCGCCGACGACGCGTCGCCGAAGGCGCGCATGGCGCGCACCATGCAGCGCTTCGTCGACGGCTTCGAGCAGACGCCAGTCGTGGTTCTCGCATGTCTGGTGCGCCATCGGGACACCGGTCCGCACGAGGGCGCGTCGGTGTACCCCGCATGCCAGAACCTGCTCCTGGCCGCCCGGGCCATCGGCCTGGGCGGCGTTATGACGCTGTGGCACGCGCCCGTCGAAGCCGAGCTCCGCGCGCTGCTCGACATCCCCGACGACGTGTTGGTGGCGGCAACCATCACCCTCGGCCATCCCGAGGGCGGCCACGGGCCGGTGCGCCGCCGGCCGGTGCGCGAGCTGGTCTTCGACGATGCGTGGGGCACTAGCGCGCCGTGGGCCGTCGAGCCCGAGGGCACCCGCCACTCGGGCGCCGGCCCCCGGGCCGGCTCCTGAACCTTCTTGTCGTAGGCAGCCGTCGTCAGGACGGCTGCGTGCGACAAGAAAGGAGCGGCCTTGCGTCGTCAGCCCATCTTGCGGATCGCCCACTCCACCGTGCACTCGGCGATCTGCACCCCCGTGGCGTCCTCGATGCCGACGGGGATCTCGAAGTCGGCGCGGCCGTCGGCGCGCGCACCGGCTTCAGCCTGCTCGAGCACGGACGCGTCCACGCGGCAGACGGCAGTGAGGTCGCCGTTGGCGATCTTGCGGTAGCGCACGCGCAGCGACTTGGCGATCGGCACGAAGCCTTCGGCCAGCAGACTCGACATGGCCGTCGCCACCGCGCATCCCGAGGCCATCTCCGCTGGCGCGACGATCGGGACGGCGTGCACCGCGCCGAGGTGGTTGCCCAGCTCGGCGCGCCACGGCAGGCGCACCTCGAAGTGGCCGGGCTCGGCGACGACCGTCTTCAGCCCCAACCAGGTGTTGAAGGGGATGCTCTCGGCACCCTCGGCCATGGCACGGGCGGCGTCATCGGTCATGGGCGGGCATTGAACCACAGCGGGGTAGCGTGATGACCGGGATGCCTGGTCGAGGTCACGGCGGAATGAGCTGATGTCGGGTCTGGTGATCCTGTCGGGTGGTCTCGACTCGACGGTGTGCATGGCCCTCGCGGCGCGCGACACGGACGGCGTGCTCGCGCTCACGTTCGACTACGGGCAGCGCCATCGCGTCGAGCTCGACCGCGCCGCGCTCGTTGCCGCGCACTATGGCGCCGAGCACCTGGTCGTGGTGCTCGACGCGTCGCAGTGGGGCGGCTCCGCCCTCACCGACCCCATGATCGCGGTTCCCGACGCGCAGCCGGGTGACGCCGGCGACGCGATACCGGTCACCTACGTCCCGGCTCGAAACCTCGTCTTCCTCGCGGTCGCGATGGGAGTCTCCGAGGCGCGCTGCGCCGACGTCGTGTACCTCGGCGTCAACGCGCTCGACTACAGCGGTTACCCCGACTGCCGCCCCGAGTTCGTGCGTGCGTTCGAGGCCGCGGCCGCGCTCGCGCTCAAACGCGGCGTCGAGGGCAACCCCGTCGAGGTCCGCACACCGCTCATCGCGCTCACCAAGGCCGACATCGTGCGCCTCGGGGTCTCGCTCGGCGCGCCCCTCCACCTGACCTGGTCCTGCTACCGGGGCGACGACGTTCCGTGCGGGCGTTGCGACGCGTGCGCGCTACGGGCGAAGGGGTTCGCCGAGGCGGGGACGCCCGATCCCGCGATGCCCGGATGACGCTCGTCGTCTCCGAGCTCTTCGGGCCGACGCTGCAGGGAGAGGGCCCGTCGGCGGGCCGGCGGGCGGGCTTCGTGCGCCTGGGGCGCTGCTCGCTCAACTGCTCGTGGTGCGACACGCCCTACTCGTGGGACTGGAAGCGCTACGACCCCGCGATGGAGCTGCGCGAGCTCTCCGTCGACGAGGTGGCCGCGACGATTCGGGCGATGGACGTGCCGATGGTCGTCGTCACCGGAGGCGAGCCGCTCCTGCAACAGCGCGCGATCGTCGAGCTGCTGAAGCAGCTGCCCGGGCTCGGCGTCGAGGTGGAGACGAACGGCATCCATGTGCCCGAGCCGGCGTTGGTCGCGTACATCGACCGGTTCAACGTCTCACCGAAGCTCGCCAACGCCGGCATCGAGCGGAGCCGCCGGCACAAGCCCGACGTGCTGCGCGCCTTTCAGGCCACCGGCAAGGCCGTGTTCAAGTTCGTGGTGTGCGGACCGCAGGATCTCGACGAGATCGACGCCGTGGTCGCCGAGTGCGGCCTGACCGATGTCTGGGTGATGCCGGAGGGCACCGACGCGCCGACGCTCGTGGCGCGCGCCCGGCGACTGGAGGACGACGTCGTGGCCCGGGGATGGCATCTCACCCCTCGCCTGCACATCCTGCTCTGGGGCGCCGAGCGGGGCCGGTGAGCGAGCACCACGCCGCTCAGAAGCAGAGCGGAGCGAGGAGCGCAGCTCCCATGTGGCAGATCGGTGCACCGGCCGAGGGACGAGGCACGGTGGACCGGTGAGCGAGCACCGCAGCGGAGCGAGGAGCGCAGCTCCCATGTGGCAGATCGGTGCACCGGCCGAGGGACGAGGCACGGTGGGCCGATGAGCGAGCGACAGGTCTGGCCCGGACTCCCCGAGCCGCTCGGCGCCACGTGGGACGGCGAGGGCACCAACTTCGCGCTGTTCTCGGAAGCGGCGGAGGCGGTCGAGCTGTGCCTCTTCGACGAGGGCGGTCGCGAGGAGCGCCTTCCGCTCGCCGAGGTCACGGCCCACGTGTGGCACGGCTACGTGCCCGGAGTCGCCCCCGGCCAGCACTACGGCTACCGGGTGCACGGTCCCTACGACCCCGGGTGGGGGCTGCGGTTCAACCCGGCCAAGCTCCTCGTCGATCCCTACGCCCGCGCCATCGACCGGGTGGCCGACTGGGACGACGCCATCTACGGCTACACGCGCGGCGCGGCCGACGACGTCGCGGACCCGCGCGATTCGGCGGCGCACGTCCCGTGGTCGGTCGTGGTCGATGCGTCCTTTCCGTGGGGCGACGACCGCCAGCCGCGCACGCCGTGGCACGAGACCGTCATCTACGAGACCCACGTGCGGGGTTTCACGGCGCGGCACCCCGACGTGCCCGACGCGCTCCGGGGGACCTACGCGGGGCTCGCCCACCCCGCGGCGATCGGTCATTTGACCGGGCTCGGCGTCACCGCGGTCGAGCTGCTGCCCGTGCACCATTTCTTCTCCGAGCCCATCGTCGTCGAGCGCGGTCTGCGCAACTACTGGGGCTACAACTCCCTCGGGTACTTCGCGCCACACGCGCGCTACTCGTCGTCGGGGAGGAGAGGCGAGCAGGTACGCGAGTTCAAAGCCCTGGTGCGCACGCTCCATGCCGCGAGAATCGAGGTGATCCTCGACGTCGTGTACAACCACACGGCAGAGGGAGATCATCGGGGCCCGACCCTGAGCCTGCGCGGCATCGACAACGCCGCGTACTACCGCCTCGACGAGAGCGACCGGAGCCGGTACGTCGACTACACGGGCACAGGCAACACGCTGAACGCGCGGCATCCAGAGGTGCTGCGCCTCATCATGGACAGCCTCCGCTATTGGGTGACGGAGATGCACGTCGACGGGTTCCGCTTCGACCTCGCCTCTGCGCTGGCCCGAGGGTTCCACGAGGTCGACCGCTTGAGCTCGTTCTTCGACCTCATCCATCAAGACCCCGTCGTCTCGCGCGTGAAGCTGATCGCCGAGCCGTGGGACGTCGGTGAGGGTGGCTATCAGGTAGGAAACTTCCCCGTGCTGTGGACCGAATGGAACGGGAAGTTCCGCGACGCCGTGCGCGACTTCTGGCGCGGCCACGAGCCCAGCCTGGCGGAGATGGGGTACCGCCTCACGGGCTCGAGCGACCTCTACCAGGACGACGGCCGACGTCCGTACGCGTCGATCAACTTCGTCACCGCGCACGACGGGTTCACGCTGCACGACCTCGTCTCGTACGAACACAAGCGCAACCAGGCCAACGGCGAGGCTAACGCGGACGGCACCGACGACAACCGCTCGTGGAACTGCGGCGTCGAGGGTGACACCGACGACCCCGCCGTGCTCCAGCTGCGCGATCGCCAGAAGCGCAACTTCCTCGCCACGCTTCTGCTGGCGCAGGGCGTGCCGATGCTGCTCGCGGGCGACGAGCTCGGCCGCACCCAGCTGGGCAACAACAACGCGTACTGCCAGGACAACGAGATCTCGTGGTGCGACTGGGCGCTCGATGCACGCGCGGACGCGCTGCTCGCCTTCACGCAACGGCTGATCGAGCTGCGGCGCGCCCATCCGGTGTTCCGCCGGCGCCGTTTCTTCCAGGGCCGGCCCATCCACGGGTCGTTCCTCGCGGACGTGGGTTGGTTGGCGCCCGACGGACACGAGATGACCGAACAGGAATGGGTGTCGGGCCACGTGCGCTGCCTCGGCGTGTTCCTCAACGGCGACGCCATCGGGGAGCCCGGACCGCGTGGCGAGCAGGTGACCGACGACAGCTTCCTCCTGCTGCTCAACGGTGCGGCCGAGCGGGTCGGTTTCGTGCTGCCCGACGATCGGTGGGCCCCGGCCTATGACCTCGAGCTCGACACAGCCGACGACGGGCGCGCCGACACGAGCTTCAAGGCGCAGTCGATCGTCGATCTCGAATCGCGCTCGGTCGTGCTGCTGCGCGCCTCGGGCTGAGCCTCAGGTGGTCAGGCGGAAGCTCGCGAGTGATGATGCGCTGACCCGAGAAGAGCAGAGAGGACGCAGATGACCAAGAGAGTCGCGGTCTGGGGTACCGGCTTCGTGGGAAGGCTCGTGATCCCGGAGATCCTTTCGCACCCGATGTTCGAGCTCGTCGGAGTCGGCGTCAGCAATCCGGAGAAGGTGGGGAAGGATGTCGGCGAGCTCTGTGGCCGCGCTCCCACCGGGCTCGCCGCCACGGACGACCTCGACGCCCTCATCGCGCTCGCGCCCGATGCCCTCGTCCACTACGGACCGACGGCGGCGCACGCGCTCGACAACATCCGCGACATCGGCGCCTTCCTCCGGGCGGGCATCGACGTGTGCTCGACGGCGATGACGCCCTGGGTGTGGCCGGCGATGACGCTCAACCCGCCGGACTGGGTCGTCCCGATCACCGAAGCCTGCGAGGAGGGTGGGTCGTCGTGCTTCACGACCGGGATCGACCCCGGCTTCGCCAACGACCTCTTCCCCATGACGCTCATGGGCCTCTGCGCCGAGGTGCGCGTTGTCCGCGCCCTCGAGATCCTCGACTACAGCAACTACGAGGGTGACTACGAGAACGAGATGGGCATCGGACGTCCACCGGAGTTCCCGGCGATGCTCGAGCACCCCGACATCCTCACCATGGCGTGGGGTGCGACGGTGCCGATGATGGCGCACGCCGTCGGCATCCGGCTCGACGAGATCACCACCACGTGGGACAAGTGGATCACCGACGAGGAGATCAAGACGGCCAAGGGGGTGATCCACCCGGGTGAGGTGGCTGCGATCAACTTCACGATCGACGGCGTCTACCGGGGCGAGACCCGCATACAGCTCGAGCACGTGAACCGCGTCGGCGCCGGCACTGCGCCCGACTGGCCCCGCGGCACCCAGGACGACGTCTACCGGGTCGAGATCGAGGGGACACCGTCGATCACCCAGGAGACCGCCTTCCGGTTCACTGATGGCAGCGGTCGGGACGCGGCGACCGCCGGCTGTCTGGCGACGGGACTCCGTGCGCTCAACGCCGTCCCCGCGGTCAACGACCTGCCGCCGGGTTGGGTCACCCCGCTCGACCTGCCCTTGATCCCCGGAGTGGGCACCATACGATCGCCCTATGGCGTATGACGCAGAGCTCGCGGATCGGATACGTGAGGGGCTGGCCGGTGAGTCGGGCGTGACCGAGAAGAAGATGTTCGGCGGGCTCGCCTTCCTCATCGGAGGCAACATGGCGGTGGCTGCGAGCGGTCAGGGCGGCCTGTTGGTCCGCGTGGATCCCGCAAAGTCCAACCGGCTCGTGACGACGACCAACGCCCGTCCCATGGAGATGCGCGGGCGAGAGATGCAAGGCTGGCTGCGAGTCGACTCGGATGACGTTCGTACCAAGCGTCAACTGCTGAGGTGGATCACCTTGGGGACCACGTATGCGCGGTCCCTGCCGGCCAAGCGGTGACCGACGGTCGGCCGTCCTCGCGCGGCCGTCAGTGGCGATCGGCGCGCGTGGCCGCCAGGCGGAAGCGAGGACTGAAGCGGACGACGGACACCCTCGTGGCCTTCGGCAGGTAGGTCGCGTCGCGGTCCTTCAGCGTGTAGTGGGGGTCGTACACGCGGCCCGCGACTTGGAACGCGTACGGAACGCGACCGCGCCGAGCTCCGGATCGGAGATCCGGGATCCCCTCCTCACTCGGTCCTGAGGAAGTGCGCGGGCCGAACATGGGTGGCCATGTGCGCGGGCGCGGCCGCGATGATGCTCGTGACCGCCCCCACCGCCACGACAATGATCAGCGTGCCCAAGGCGGGCGCGATCGGCTCCGGCACAACGGCCAGGTAGCGGGCGAACGCGCGCCAGCCCAACCGCCCGAGGGCAATTCCTAGTGGGACGCCGAACAGGAGCGCGGGCGCGACGATGGCAACTGTCAGCCAGGCGACTGCCGCTCGTAGCTGCGCGCCGACGAACCCAAGGGTCTTCAAGATTGCGAGATCTCGCCGGCGGCGTCGGATCGTCAGGAACAGCGCGTGGGCGAGCGTCCCCACCGCGAGTAACCCCAAGACGCCTCCCAGAAACCACGGCGCACGGCGAACGCTTGTGACCCCGTTGCCTCCTTGAGCCGCTGCACGCCGTCGATCGGGTCCACCCCGGGGCGGAAACGGACGAAGACGGCGGCGAACGCGGCGTCACCGGAAACCGATGACAACCCGCCGGGGGTGAGCGCGGCGCCCTGTGCGGCATTCTCGTTCGACTGGAAGGGCAGGCGGGGGACGGCAAAGGAGCCGACGACGCGCATTCGCCGGGCTGCGCCTTTGGCAGCAGGTCCTTCGCCCTGCTGCGGGGCATCGGCCACGGACACCGTGTCGCCTACCCCTTTGTCCAGTTGACCGAGCGTCCTGGGGTCGAGGGCGACCTCGTTCGACGCCCTGGGGGCGCGGCCCTGGATGATGGAGGCTGGCGGACCATCGCTCACGAACGCGTCGAGCAGGAGGTCCTCGACGCGGACGCCTGCGAAGAATGTTCCCTTCCAGGTATCGGCGACAAGTTCGCGCGGCAGCGCGCGCGCAATGTCATCCAAGCTGGGAGGCTCGGCCGCGACGGCTGCGTCCCAGGAATAGCCGAAGAGATGCGGCTCGCGCACGAGGTGCTCCAGGCTGGACGCGAACACGAGCGCGGCGGTCACCGCGGCGATGGCCAACGTTGCCCCGAGAAATGCTGAGCGGGTGGGCACCGGCTCCGTAGGGCTGGTGGCGCTCGTCGCGAGCCTCACCCCGGAGGTCATCGACGCCGGCATACCCGCGCGTGCGATCGCACTTGTGACGCCCGACGGCCGGTCGGGTCCGCGACGGGCTCCAACCCTGTCGGCCCGACGCGCACTTCGCCAGGCGGGAATCATTCCCGTCGACGAAACGAGGAGCACGACGGAAGCGGCGCCCACCCCGAGTACCAGCCAGTCGACGGCGATGCCGGGGTCGGGCTCCGCGATGCGGGCCAAGCCGAGGGGCATGAGCGGCGAGACGAGGAGCGCCACGGCGAGCGCAACCACTGCTCCACCACAGGCGATGAGCATCACCTTGACCATCGAGACCGCGATGAGCGCCCCACGCGACATGCCGAGCGCGCGCAGGACGGGGTAGTCCTCGCCGCTGGCGAGTGTCTCGCGGGACAGCGCCTGCCCAAGGATCGCGAGCGCAGCGAGCGCCAGGAGCCCGGATGCGGCCCAGAGCGTGACCATCGGTACGCGGTTCACGGCCTGCACGTCGGCGGTGAAGGCCGACGCGACCTGGGGCGGTCCGTCGAGCGGGAACTTGCGCCTGCGGACTTCTTCAGCGAACGCGGGAAGGTCGGCCTCTCCGTGCCGAAGTGCGACCGACAGGCTGTCCTCGTCCGTCTTCGCCGCTCGCCGATGGACACCGAAGAACGCCGGCGTCAGACCGACCACGTTCGGATATCCACGGCCGGTGAGCGTCTCGAAGCTGCCCACCGCCGCCACCACGCCGACCAGGCGCACCGCCTGCGTCTCGACCTGGCCCGCACCTCCGGACCCGCTGCTTTCCTCCGGGCGCGCAACTGAGACGGTCATCGGGTCGCCCGGTCGCAGCCCGAGGCGTTCGGCAAACGCGTACCCAGCCACCGCCTCGTCGACCGCCGTCGGATCGGGCAGCCGGCCTCGGACGACCTTCACCTCCGTGGACCGGATGCTTCTGGAATCGTGGTCCGCGAGGACGAGGACGTCCGGGAACGACACCTTGTGGCCGCGAGCGGTCAGGGTCGCGACGAACAGACTCGAGCGGGAGGTCCCTACGACTTGGGGCAGGTTGGCGATCTCATCGAAGATCTCGTCGGTCCGCGTGTTGCCTCCGGTGCTCACTTGGGCCTGGAAGGCGCCATACCTTGCGAGGAACCGCGGGTATGCCGAGTCGGTGCGCCGAGCGCCCGCCGCCGCCCCGATCGCGGCGCCGCTCACGACACCGATGAGCAGGGCGAGACCGACCAGTGCCCGCCATCGAGTGCGCAGCTCGGAGCGCACACGCATCGACACAGCGCCCATTCGCACCCTCGACCGACTTCGTTGGGAAGCCTTCCGCGCATGCTCGCGCTCGGCTACACAAGCAGCAACCTTGTGGCTTCGGGCTCGCGAGCGTTCGGCCGCAGATCATGCTCGGCCAGGCCCGACGAGCGACAGGCCGGGATGTCTCTACGCGCGCCGCAGGGATGCGCCAGCAGTGGAAGCTAGGGGCGCTAGGTAGGTAGCGCCCCTGCTCACACACCGGATGTGTGCTCGGTCAGCTAGCCCCGATCGAACCGCCCACGTCGCTGAACTTGGTCGACGCGTTGTTCCCCAAGAGCGTGATGGCGGCGATACACACGACGGCGATGAGCGCGACGAGGAGGGCATACTCGACGAGGCTCGCGCCTCGCTCGTCTTCGGTTCCGCTGAACTTCGCTTGCAGGTAGTGCCAAGCGGCAAGCAGGTCCATGCGTCTCTCCTCCGTTGACTTCTCTGAGGCCGTCAGCACTGGGACGAACGGGCGAAGTCGGCGACGGCCGGCCGTCAGTGGCGATCGGCTCTCCGAGAGACGCGCGATCCGTCAGAGGGGCTTGCGCGCCTCGCGGGCGGCGTCGACGACATCGCGGGAGAGCACGGGCGCGTCTCGGCCGGTGCCGGCGTTCTCGGGCCCCTCGGCCGCCTTCTGCTCGTGGTACTCGGCCTCGACGTTCACCGACCAGATGTCGTGGTCTGCACCCATGATGTTCTCGACGGTGAGCATGGCGGTGTACATCGAGTGATCCTGGTTGTTGTACTTGTGCATCCCGTTGCGGCCGACGGGCCACACGTTGGGGGCGTTTTCGGCCAGCCAGGTGCGCAGCATCTGGACATTGGCGGCATAGGTGTCGTCGTACATCGGATAGGCCTTCGGCATGCGCACGACGTAGCCGGCCTCGACCTGTCCGGGCTCGATCAAGCCGATCGTCTGCAGCTCGCGCGCGCCCAGCGCGACCAGCTGGTCGTCGGGCATGACCCAGAGGTGATCGCCCTCGAAGACGAAGTACTCGAGCCCGAGGCACGTGCGTCCCTCTTTGACGAGGTAGGGCGACCACGAGCCGAAGTTCTGGATGCGGCCAAGGGCCACGTCGGGTGAGTGGACGTAGATCCAGTTGTCGGGGAACCCCGCCTCCTCGGGCACGACCAGCGCGATCGTCAGGAAGTCGCGGTAGCTGAGGCCGTCGGCCGCCGCCCGCACGTGCTCGGGGACGGGCGGGTCCATGGCCCGGAGCAAACCGCCGATCGGCATCGACGACACGACCTCGGTGCACGCGTAGCGGGTGGGCACTCCGTCGGTCTCCGCGGTGACGGCGACCGCCCGACCGTTCTCGTGGTGCACCGCCACCACGCGGCTGCTCATCAGGACCTTGGTGCCGCGCGCCTCGACGATGTCGCGGCAGCGCTCCCACATCATCCCGGGGCCGTACTTGGGATACTCGAACTCCTCGATGAGGCTGGTGATGTCCTTCTGGTTGCGCTTCGGGAGGATGGCGTTCAAAACGGCCTTGGACAGCGAGAGGTTCTTGATGCGTTGGGCCGCCCAGTCCGCCTTGATCTCGGTAGCGGGCACCCCCCACACCTTCTCGGTGTAGGTCTTGAAGAACGTGCGGTACAGGCGCCAGCCGAACCGCGAGACGGTCCAGCCCTCGAAGCTTTCCCGGTCCTTGGGTGGGCGGATGCGCGCCCACATGTAGGACAGGACGCAGCGCGTCGCCTCGATGACGCCGAGGCCTCGGAGCGCGTTCACCGCGCGGAGGGGATAGTCGAAGAACTTGCCGTTGTAGTAGATGCGGCTCATCCGCGGCCGGAGCAGGAAGTCCTCCGGAGGCAGGATCTCGTGCCAGACGCGCTCCACGTCGGCGACCTTGGTGAAGAAGCGATGGCCTCCGATGTCGAAGCGCCAGCCGTCTCGCTCGGCCGAGCGGCTGATGCCGCCGACGACCGTGTCGGCCTCGATGACGGTCGAGGCCTCTCCCCGCTTGCTCAGCTCATAGGCGGCGGTCAGGCCCGCGGGGCCCGCCCCGATGATGACCACGTCGTGCGTCGACGGCTCGTCGTCCTCGTGCGTCGAGTCGGTCGAAACCGCGTTCGTCGAAGGCATGCGATCTCCTTGTACCCGGCACGTCCCCCGTCGGCCGTGGCGCTGACACGCCACCCCACCTTACCCGGCCTCACGGGACGGCCGCGCTGAGGAAGACGAGCACGGCGTAGCCGACCATGGCGCCGCCGCTCAGCACCAATACGCCTCGCTCGAGCCACTCGCGCCTCAGAAGGCCGGCCGCCACCAGCACGAACGGGAACGCGCTGAGCGCGTAGCGCTCGAGGGAGTCGAGGTTGCTCGAGCTGATCCCGGCCGCCAGCATGGCGGCCGCGAACGCGCCGTACGACAGGGGCCAGCGCCGGAGGCTGATGACCACCCCGACGGCGAGCAGGACCGCCCACGGCACGTGCAACCCGGTGCCCACCTCGTGGCCGTCCAGCAGCCCTCGCGTCGCGTGGTCGAGGGTGGTGATCGGATTGGCGAACGAGCCGCGCAGGTTGTGGCGCCGCTGGATCCGCAAGGGCAGGAGCCAGTCGCCGAAGTGCAGCTGCACCCAGCCCAGGTAGACGCCCGCTCCCGCGGCGGGCGCGACCAGCGCGACCAGACGCCGGAAGCGCTCCCGCGGTCTGACCGCCCGCCAACTCCGGGCGGCCTCGATGGCCGCGGGCACGACGAGCAGGACGCCGACGGGCCGGGCCAGGCCGGCCAGCGCGCCGGCCAGCGCCGCCCACCCCCAACGCCGGGTGCGCAGTGCGAGGAACGTCGCTACCGCCAGCACGCTCGCGGTGGCCTCGGTGTAACCCATCACGAAGACGTACGCCGGCGGTGCGAGCGCCATGAGCCACACCGAGCGCCGAGCGAGCGCGGCGTCACCGGTCTCGAGACGCACCAGCCGGTACAGAAGCAGCCCCAGTGCGAGAGCCGACGCGTTGGCGACGACGACCAGCGCGGCGCGCTCGTCGAACGGCGTGACGTCCGCGAGCCCGCGGGTGAGGACGGGGATGAGGGGGAAGAACCGGATGCTCTCGTCGGGCAGTGGCGCGTACCCGTGCTCGGCGATGCGCGCGTACCAGGAGGCGTCCCATGCCAGCAGCCCCTGGTGGGCCCTGGCCGCGGCGCCCGCCGCGGCCGGGTGCAGCTCGTCGACGAGGAAACGGGACAGCGCCAGCGCGCCCCCCACGAGCAGGCGGGCGGTGATCCATCCCGGGAGGACCGCGGTCAGCGCGCCGTCGCCCCGCCGGTCGGCGAGGCTCACCGCGACTGGAACCGGTACAGCTCCGCGCTCTCGAAGAACTCCTCGGGACGGGCCTGGACCACGCGGGTGGCGGGCCGCAGTGCGGACAGCCGAACGACGATCTGCTCGCATATGCCCACGTGGGTGCGGTAGGTGCCGGACCACACGAGGAAGACGTTGTGACCCGGGCCCGCCCGGGTGTCGAGCAGGTTGGCGAACGCGACCGGGTCAGCGGCCTTCACCCGCTTCTCGTAGTCGACCCAGTCGACGATGGCAGGCGGCTCGGCGCGCGGGTACGTGAGCTGCACGTACGTGGCGGGGAGGAGGCGGCTCACCCCGGGCCCGAGCTGGTCGGGGCAGTAGCCGACGACGTCGCCTGGTCGCGCCCGGGCGACGATGGCGGTGGCGAGATCGCCGGCCTGGGTGCGCTGGTCCGTGATGTTGGTCAACCCCGCGGCCAGGCCCAACCCCACCCCGACCGCGATCACGCCGTAGCGCACCCGCGGGTCCACGAACACGGTGGTGCCGAGCGCGATGAGCAGCACGAAGAGGCCGAACACCACGGCCGCGTACCGAGGCGCGTAGCCGCTGCCGTTCACCAACCCCACCGCGATGGCGATGATCAGGGTCGCGGCGATCACGAAGGCCAGACCCCGGCCGCGCGGCTGGGTGCGGAGGTCCAGCTCGATGCGACGGCCGTCGATCGGGCGTCCGAACACCGCGAGCCCGGCGACCACCAGGATCACCACCGCCAGGCCCCGGCCCGGATCGCCGACGCCACCGGCGAACTCGCTGATCGCGTTGACCATGGCCTGGAACGTCGCGGGCTTGGCCCACGGGGTCCCCGTGTGGTGGAGCTGGCTGAGGAAGGTCGGCACCCACGGGACGAAGAGGAGCGAGCCCGCGGCCATGGCGACGAGCGCGATGCGGGCGTTGTGCGGCTTCCGGCCCCGCCACGCGAGGAAGAGGAGCGGCAGTGCGGTGGCGACCGCGAGGTAGATCGCCCAGTAGTGGGTGAGCAGGAGGCTGCCGGTGACCAGGGCCAGGCCGAGGAGGCGCAACGGCGTCGGTGACTCCAGCACCGACATGAGGGCCAGGTACCCCAGCACCGTGAGCAGGGTGACGAGCGTGTACATGCGCGCTTCGGTGCCGTAGCGGATGCCGAACGGCGAGGTGGCCAGGAAGACCAAGGCGGTCCACGCCACCGCCCGGCCCGCCATCCGGCGGGCCGCCAGCCACATCACCGGCAGCGTGGCGATGCCGAACACCGCGGAGAGCGACCGCACCGCGACGTCGCCTTCGCCGAAGCGCTGGATCCAGAGGTGGAGCAGGTAGTAGTAGAGCGGCGGGGCGCCGTCGTGGCGGAGCGCCCCCCCGATGTCGCCCAGCGGGAGGCGGGCGATGTTCACGGTGAGGGCCTCGTCGAGCCAGAGGTCGGACGTGGTCCAGAACCGCAGCGCGACACCGAGGAGGACGGCGGCGGCGATGGCGGCGCCGATCAGCGGGCGCCGCGGGCGGCGGGGGGTGTGGCGGGGGGACGGCACCACTGACGCTCGAGGCGGCCGCCGGCCAGTACGCACGTCGGCCACATCCATCGGCTCGACCGTAATCGAGCGTCGACGGCCCGGTCAGGATCAGACGGTGTCGTCGCGGGACGCGGCGGCGAGGCCGAGGGCCAGCTCGACGGCCTGCTCGGGGCTGGTGGCGGGCACGATGGCATCGACGGCGCGGCCGTTGCGCCGCAGCTCCCAGGTGTCGAGGCCGACCGCCGGCTTGCCGCTTCGCAGGGCGAGCGCGATCTCGGACAGCGTCCCGAACTCGCCTCCCACGGCCACCAACGCGTCGGCGCAGAGCACCACGAGCGCGTTCCGCGCCTCCCCCATGCCGGTGGGCACCACGACGTCGACGAACGGGTTGGCGGCCCGTCGATCCGTGCCGGGCAGGATGCCGAGGGTCGTGCCGCCCGCCGCCCGCGCGCCGCGGCATGCAGCTTCCATCACGCCGCCGAGCCCGCCGCACACGAGCAGCGCGCCCCGCCGGGCCAGCGCCTCGCCCACGGCCTCGGCCCGCCGGCACGTGGCGTCGTCAGCCTCGCTCCCGCCCACGACGGCCAGGTGGATGCGGCCTGCCATCACCGAGCTCCGGCTGCCACCAACACGACGTTGCCGAGCTTGCCGCCCGCGGCGAAGTGGTCGTACGCGGCCTCCGCCTCCGGCATCGGGAACGTCGCCGCGATGGGCACGGTGACCCGGCCCGCCGCGAGGAGGGGCAGCACGTGCGCCTCGACCTTGCGGGCCGCGTCGGCCTTCTGCTCGAGCGGCCGGGGGCGCAGGGTGGACCCGTGGATGCGTCCCCGCCTCTCCATCAGGGTGTGGAGGTTGATCTCGGCCACTGCGCCCGAGCCGACCCCGATCACCGCGATGCGCCCGCCGAGCGCGAGCGCCTCGAGGTTGGCCGCCATGTTCGGCGCCCCCACGAGCTCGAGGATGACGTCGAAGGGACCGTGCCCCTCGAGGCCGTCGGGTGCCACGACGGTGGCGCCGAACGCGGCGACGGCTTCGCGCCGGTCGGGGTTGCGCACCGTCGCAGTGACCTGGGCGGCGGCCGCCACCGCGAGCTGCACCCCGGCGGTACCCACGCCTCCGGCGGCGCCGTGCACGAGGGCCCGCTCGCCCATCGCCAGCCCGCACTGGCTGAACAGCGCGTCGTGGGCGGTGGTGAAGACCTCGGGGAAGCCGCCCGCCGCTTCCCAGGAGACGCCGTCGGGCACCGGCAAGGCGGTGCGCTCGTGCACCACGGCGAGCTCGGCCTGGCCACCACCGCCCACCACCGCCATCACCCGGTCGCCGACGCGGAAGCGCTGCACGCCGGGGCCGACGGCCACGACCTCGCCTGCCAGCTCGAGGCCGGGCGCGTCCGCGGGGACTCCGGGTGGCGGCGGGTAGAGCCCGTGACGCTGGAGCATGTCGGCCCCGTTGAGGCCCGCCGCGTGCACGGCGACGAGCAGCTCACCGGTGCCGGGGGAGGGGTCGGGATGCTCGCGCCAGAGGAGCTTCCCGTCGACGATCGTCACCGCGTGCACGCGCGGGTCCGCGTTCTAACCGGGTCGGCTGGCGCCGTAGAAGTCGCCCGTGCGGAGCGGGACCTCTCGCACGTTCAGCCCGGTGTGCGGCGCCTCGATCATCATCCCGCCGCCCGAGTAGATCGCCATGTGGTTCAGGCCGCTGAAGAACACGAGGTCGCCCGGCTGGAGGTCGGATTGCGAGATGTGCGCCGTCGCCGCCCATTGCGCGTAGGTCGAGTGCGGCAGTGACACGCCGGCCGCCCGCCACGCGTACATCGTGAGGCCGGAGCAGTCGAAGCTGTCGGGCCCCGAGGCGCCCCAGCGGTACGGCTTCCCGATCTGGGCGCGCGCGACCGCGACCGCCTGACCCGCGCCCTTTCCCTGCGGCGGCGCCGGCCTCGACACGGGAGGCGCCGACGATCGTGAGCCGTGCGTGGTCGTCTGCGCCTGTCGCGCGCTCACCGCGGCTTGCGCGCGCCGGCGGGCCTCGGCGTCGCGCCGCGCCTGCTCCGCCGCGACGAGCTGTGCCACCTCGCCGGTGACGCGACGGTAGGTACGGTCGAGCGCGTCGTTGGCATCCTGGATCCGCTGGCGGTCGGCCGCGACCTTGGCCACGGCGTCGTCGGCGGCCTTGCGGGCCGCGACGAGACGTTCGCGCAGGCGACCGAGGTCTTCGCGTGAAGCCTTGAGCGAGTCGATGGCGTTGCGCTCGTCGGCGGCCGCGGTCTCGATGTACTGGTTGCGCAACGTGAGATCGGCCCCGTCGCTCTGGGCGAGTTGCTCGACCATCGACGTCGCACCGCCGTGCACGTACGCGGCGACCGCGTGACGGGCCAGTCGGACGCGCGCCTTCGCGAAGCGATCGTTGGCGGACGTGATGTCGCGCTCCGCCGCCGCGAGTGCATCGGCGCTCCCCTGCACCTTGAGGACGGCGCGGTTGTACTGCTCGTCGAGCGCGCTCAGTCGCGCGCCCTGCGCGTCGATTTGCGCGGCCAGGCGAGCCGCTTCCGCCTGCTTGTCGCCGAGGGGGGTCGCCGATCCGGCCGTCGCCAGGAACGGCGATGACAGAAGAGCGATCCCGACGAGTACGCCGAGCCGCCGTCGGTGCCGTGGGGTCATGCGGCCTCACATCCCGATGGGGTTCTCGGTTCCCAATGGCTGTTGAGTCTCAGTGGCTGTTGAGCCTCACTGGTGTGTTGAACCTCAGTGGCTGTTGAGCCCGTTCAAGACCGCTCAGCCGGGCGCGCGACAAACACAAGCTGCGCGATCTGGACAGCCGGACCCTACCGAACTACTCCGCGAGCCGCAACCTAGCGCCGCGTGAGTCGCACGCGGGGGACCCTGCGCTACCGTCGCCCGCGATGACTGAGTACAGGATCGAGCACGACTCGATGGGCGAGGTGAAGGTGCCGGCCGACGCGCGCTGGGGCGCGCAGACGCAGCGTGCAGTCGAGAACTTCCCCATCTCCGGCCTGCGCATCGAGCGGGGCCTGATCGCGGCGCTGGCGCAGATCAAGGGAGCCGCCGCGCTCGTGAACGCCCGGTTGAAGATCGTCGACCGCGACGTGGCGCGGGCCATCGCGGACGCGGCCGACGAGGTCGCGACAGGCGCGTGGGACGACCACTTCCCGATCGACGTCTTCCAGACGGGATCGGGCACGTCTTCGAACATGAACACGAACGAGGTGCTCGCGAACATGGCGTCCGTCGCGCTCGGCAGGCGCGTGCACCCGAACGACGATGTCAACGCGTCGCAATCGTCGAACGACGTGTTTCCGTCTGCGATCCACGTCGCCGCGACCCAAGCGGTGCTCGTCGACCTTCTGCCCGCGCTCGACGAGCTGGCGCGCGCGCTGCGAAAGAAGCAGCGGCAGTTCAAGTCGGTGGTCAAGTCGGGGCGTACTCACCTGATGGACGCCACGCCCGTCACCCTGGGCCAGGAGTTCGGCGGCTACGCCGCCGCGGTCGAGCACGGCATCGAGCGCGTGAACGCGTGCCTCCCTCGCCTCGGCGAGCTGCCTCTCGGCGGAACCGCCGTCGGCACCGGCCTCAACGCGCCGAAGACGTTCGCGCGCGGCGTCATCAAGGCGCTCGCTCAGAAGCTCGAGCTGCCGCTCACCGAAGCGCGCGACCACTTCGAGGCGCAGGGCGCGCGCGACGCGCTCGTCGAGACGTCGGGCGCGTTGCGGACGATCGCGGTGTCGCTCGTCAAGATCGCGAACGACCTGCGTTGGATGGGCAGCGGACCGCGCACGGGGCTCGGCGAGATCCGGATCCCTGATTTGCAACCGGGCAGCTCGATCATGCCGGGAAAGGTCAACCCCGTCATCCCCGAGGCCGTGTGTCAGGTGGCGGCGCAGGTAATCGGCAACGACGCGGCGATGGGCTTCAGCGGCGCGCTGGGCAACTTCGAGCTCAACGTCATGCTGCCGGTGATGGGCCGCAACCTGCTGGAGTCGATCCGCCTCCTCGCGTCGGTGTCGCGCGCGTTCGCCCGGCGCTGCGTCGTGGGCATCGAGGCGAACGAAGAGCAGTGCCGGCGCCACGCCCTCTCGTCGCCGTCGATCAGCGCCGCCCTCACCCCGTACATCGGCTACGACGAGACGGCCAAGGTCATCAAGCAGTCGATGGCCGAGGGGAAGACGCTGCGCGAGGTCGTCCTCGAGCGGCGACTGATGAGCGAGGCCGACGTCGACCGCGCCCTCGACGTCGAGGCCATGACTCGGGGCGGGATCCTCTGAGGGAGGTCAGGCGGCGGTCGGCGCTTCGCCGTCGAACGGCGCCGGATCGCGAGGGCCCGGGATGACAGGGCCCCGCCAGTCGACGATCTCCGACAGGCGCTCGCTGAGCGCGCGCCACGCGGGCGGGTCCCAACCCTCGACCGCGTTGACGACGGTGCCGTCGCCGGCGAGGTGGACGATGGCGGGCAGGGCGCGGAGCCCGAAGCCGCGAATGGCGGAGAGGTCGGGGTCGGCGAAGGTGAGGATGTCGGTGGCCCAGTGGCCCAGGAACTCGCGCGCCTCGCCTGCAGTGCCTCCGACGAGGAAGGCGACCCGGCAGTCGGCCTGGTCGTAGTTGGTGAGGATGCGGCCCGAGGTCTCGACCAGCCACGCGCTGCGCTCGCTGAAGGGGTCGAGGGCGACGAACACGAGGTGGAAGATCGTGAGCCACGCCGTCACCGGCCGCGGCTTGCCGTTGATCGGCGCCAGCAGCAGGTCGGGTGACGGGTCGCTTGCCACGGCGGCAGAAGGTAGCCCAGGTAGCCTGCCGGCATGCTGTTGGCCAGAGTCGGCGACACGCCCTACCGGTTGGTCCTTCTCCTTCACATCCTCACCGCGATCATCGGCTTCGGCGCGGTGTTCCTCAACGCGCTCTACGGGCGCGCCGCCGAGCGACGCAAAGGTGTCGAGGGCCTCGCGATCGCGGAGACCAACTACGACGTGAGCCAGACGGCCACGTACTTCATCTACGCGGTCCCGGTGTTCGGCATCCTGCTCCTGCTCATGAGCGACGACTTCTACAAGTTCAGCCAGGCGTGGATCTCGGCGTCGTTCCTGCTCTACATCGTGGGCTTGGGCCTCTCGCACGGAGTGCTGCGGCCCAACGTCAAGAAGATGCACGCGCTCATGCGCGAGCTGGTCGCCATGGGCCCGCCGGCAGCCGGCGCGGCCGCCGGACGGCCGCCGCAGGTCGAAGAGATCGAGCAGCGGGCTCGCACGGTCGGCACCACGAGCGCGATCCTCAACCTGATCCTCGTCGTCATCCTGTACCTGATGATCTGGAAGCCCGGGCTGTAGATGGCGCGTCGACGGTAACGTCGGCGTCGGTGCACCCCATCGAGCGGTTGCGAATGGTCGCCCGGGCCGCCGGCGAGGGACCGGCGCTGCTGGCGCAGGAGGCCGCGGGCGCGCTCGCCGCGTTCGGCGACGACCCGGCCGGCCTCGTCACCGCCTGCCGGCGCCTCGTCGACCGCCAGCCCACCTCGGGTCCGTTCTGGTGGTTGAGCGCGCGGGTTCTGGCCGCCGGCGACCCGGTCGACGAGGCGTGGCGCGCGGCCGACGACCTGCACGCGGACCGCACACCGCTCATCCTGTCGTCGGAGCTGCCTGAGGGCGAGGTGGTCACCGTCGTCGGCTGGCCCGAGCAGGTGGGCGCCGCGCTCTACCGTCGGGGCGACACCGAGGTGTTCGTCGTCGACGCGTTCGGCGAGGGATACGGGCTCGTGCGCCGCCTGCGCGCCGCGGACGTCGATGCCACGCTCGTGCCGGAGGCGGGCCTCGGCGCCGCGGTCTCACGCAGCACCATGGTGCTCCTCGAGGCGGGCGCGCTGGGCCCGACCGGCTTCGTCGCCACGCCGGGGTCGCACGCGGCCGCGGCGGTGGCGGCCCACCTGGCGAAGCCGGTGTGGGTGGCCGCGGGGGTGGGACGCGTGCTGCCCGGCCCCCTCTGGACCGCGCTCCTCCGCCGCATCGACGACGACGATCCGTGGGACGCGGCCGAGGAGGTCGTCCCCCTCGACCTGGTCGACCGCGTCGTCCGCCCCGACGGGCTGCTGGCTCCCGCCGACGCCCTGACCCGAACCGGTTGTCCGGTCGCCCCCGAGCTCATGAGGGAGATGCACTAGTTGGGCACCAAGCAGCGCGATGTCATCCGCATGACCGAGCAGGAGATCGACGAGTTCCTCCTCGGCCGGCACACCATGTCGCTCGCCACGATCAACCACGATTCCACCGTCCACCTGGTGGCCATGTGGTACGGCTTCCTCGAGGGTTGCGTCGCGATCGAGACGAAGACCAAGTCGCAGAAGGTGCGCAACCTGCGGCGCGACCCGCGGATGACGTGCATGGTGGAGGATG
This sequence comes from Actinomycetota bacterium, assembly GCA_005888325.1. NCBI lineage: Bacteria > Bacillati > Actinomycetota > Actinomycetota bacterium. The sequence continues at coordinate 23,375 of VAWU01000032.1, read as the reverse complement.
GCGACCGCTACGAGGACCTGCGGGGCGTCGAGCTGGTGGGGACGGGCGAGATCGTCGAGGAGCCGGAGCGCATGTGGGAGATGGGCGTCAACCTGTTCGAGCGCTATCAGGGCACCTACACCGAGGAGATGCGCCCGTTCGTCGAGGCCATGCTGCACAAGCGCGTGGTGGTGAAGCTGCTCGTCGACCGGGTGGTCTCGTGGGACCACCGCAAGCTCGCGAACTAATCCCATGACTCGCTCCCTATCGGTCGCTCGTTGTCCGCCTGCGCCTGGCGGCGCGACGGCGGACCGGCGGCCCCGTCGGTTCTCGACGCGACGAGGTGGATGGCCGCCGGCGGCAGCCGCCCAACAACGGGCCAACTAACGTCGCGCGGATGGGCGACACGGTGGAGTTCCGGAGCAACGGCAACAACGCGCGCGGCTACCTGGCCACGCCGGTCCAGGGCGCGGCGCCCGGGATCATCGTGGTGCAGGAGTGGTGGGGCCTGAACTCCCAGATCAAGGGCGTGTGCGACCGCCTGGCGGGGGAGGGCTTCACCGCCCTGGCGCCCGATCTCTACCACGGCGAGCTGGCCGGGCACGCCGAGATGGACCGGGCCGCGGAGCTCCTCAACAGGATGCCGGTCGACCGCGCCGCACGCGACATGTCGGGGGCGGTGGACTACCTGGCCGGCCACGACGCGGTGCGGGGCGACGGCGTGGGCGCGTTGGGGTTCTGCATGGGCGGCAACCTCGTGCTGCTGCTCGCGGCGAAGCGGCCCGACAAGGTGACGGCCGTGGTCTCCTACTACGGCGTGGTCCCGAACCCCGACGAGCTCGACGTCGCCGGCCTCACGGCGGCGGTGCAGGGTCACTACGCCACCTCGGACGGCTTCATGCCCACCGAAGCGGCCCGCGGCGTCGAACGGCGGCTGAACGACGCAGGCGCGGACTGCCAGTTCCACTACTACGACGCGGGACACGCCTTCGCCAACGAAGAGAACCCGATCGGCACGTACCACGAGGAGCACGCCCGCACCGCCTGGGTGCGCACGCTCGAGTTCCTGCGCGCCCGTCTCGGGTGAGCGCCGACGCGCTGATCGAGCGATACCTCGCGCTCGGGCTGGCTCTCGGGCGCCACGTCGACGGCCTGGTCGACGCCTACTACGGGCCGCCCGGGCTCGCGGCGCGCGCTGCGGCCGAGCCACCTCGCCCGCCCGCGCAGCTGCGCGAGACCGCCCGGCAGCTCCTCGCCGACCTCGACGCCGACACCGACCTCGAGCCGTCGCGGCGGCGGTGGCTCCGCGCCCAGGTGAACGGTCTGCGGACGACGGCCGCGAAGCTCGCCGGTGACCCGATCGGCTACACCGACGAGGTCGAGGCCTGCTACGGCGTGCGGCCGCAGCGCGTTCCCGAGGACGCGTTCGCGGCGGCCCACCGCGTCCTCGACGAGGTGGTGCCCGGCACGGGACCGCTCACGGCGCGCTACATCGCCTGGCGTGAGGCGCAGGTGGCGCCGGTCGACACGCTCGAGGCAGCGGTGGCGTCGTTGGCCGACGACCTCCGCGCCCGCACGCGCGACCTCTTCGGCCTGCCCGACGGCGAGCACGTCGACTGGGAGCTCGTCCGCGACCGGCCGTGGGCGGGCTTCAACTACTACCTGGGCGGGTTGCGCAGCCGGGTGGCCATCAACGTCGACCTGCCCGTGCTCACCCCCACCCTCGCCCACCTCGTCGCCCACGAGTCCTATCCCGGGCACCACACCGAGCACACCCGCAAGGAGGTCGGGCTCGTGCGGCGCCGCCGCCGGCTGGAGGAGACGATCTTCCTCGTGGGCACGCCCCAGTGCCTCCTGGCCGAGGGTCTCGCCGACCTGGGGCTCGAGGTCGTGATGGGCCGGCGCCCCGAGGCCACGGTCGCCGAGCACCTGCGCCCGCTCGGGCTGCCCTACGACGCCGAGGTGGTGGCGCGCGTGGCCGAGGCAGGCGACGCGCTGGGCCACGTGCGTGGCAACGCCGCCCTGCTGCTGCACGAGGACGGCGTCGACCGCGCCACCGCGGTCGCGTACCTCGAGCGCTGGGCGCTCCTCCCGCGCGCCCGGGCCGAGAAGGCGGTCGACTTCCTCACCGACCCGACGTGGCGCGCGTACATGACGTGCTACGTCGAGGGTCTACCCCGTTGCCGCGGCTTCGTCGGGGGCGACCCGGCGCGGTTCGAGCGGCTGATCAGCGAGCAGTTCCTGCCCGACGACCTCACGAGCGCCGCAACAGCCAGTTGACGTTGTCGGTGAAGAGCCCGGGCGCGTCCGCGGGCACCGTGGCGCCCTTCGACGCGTCGCGGTAGTCGTCGAGGGGCGTCGCGGTGCCCTCGCTGTGGGGATAGTCGCTGCAGGCCATGAAGAGGTCGCCGCTCTGGGCGGCGAGCAGATCGGGCCGCTCGTAGGAGAACGCCGCCACGCGCACGTGCTCGCGGACGTAGCGGCTCGGTGCGTGCTCGAGGTCGATGATCGAGGCGCCGTGCAGGCGACGGTGGAACCGGTAGCCGCCGTCGAGGTACTGCAGGAAGAGCGGGAGCCACACGGCCGACAGCTCCATGACCCCGACGCGGAGGTCGGGATGACGGATGAACACACCGTTGAGCGCGAGGTCGGCGAGCGCGAGCGCGGGCGACGTCCAGAGGAACACCGACGGCAGTGCCGGGTTCGACGGCTCGGGATCGCTCTCGTACCACGGGTCGGCGAAGGGCCGCGTGACGTTCGAGACGTGGAACACGGGCGTGATGCCGTGGTCGACGAACGCGGACCACGCCCGGTCGTGGTCCGGGTGGGAGAGCGGTCGCCCGTCGACGAGCGCCGGCGCGAGCATGGCCAGGCGCACGCCCGCGGACGACAAGGACGCGAGCTGCGCGTCGAGCCAGTCGATGTCGCGCATCGTGACGTGCGCCACCGGGTGCAGGCGACCGCGAGCCTCCCGCGCGACCGTCTCCGCCCACCGGTTCCACGCGCCCATGTTCGCCCTCGTCGCGTCGAGGTCGGCCGCGAGCGGGCGCTCCCACGCCAGCCCGTAGTTGGGGAACACGACCGTCTCGTCGACCCCCAGTCGGGTGAGGGCGGCGACCCGCGCCGTGGGGCTCCAGTGCTCCGGGAGCAGGGCGTCGTCGTAGTGCACCTCGGGCGGCTCCCCCCGGAGCGCGCGCTGCAGCCGGTCGCCGACCTCGACGGTCTGGCCGGGCACCGTGACGTCGGCCAGCACGATGCGCTCCAGCCACGCGTTCCCGACCTCGTCGTCCTCGATGCGCAGGGCGCGGTCGCGGTGACGGCCGTCCATGTGCTCGGCCCACACGTCACGGCCCTCGAGCAGGTGCTGGTCGCTGTCGATGACCGTCGCGTCCCCTGAGGTGCCCATTCCCCAAGTCTGCCCCCGCCGCCGTCGGGCCGCCGCTTTGCCGGGGGGTCTCCCGCCGAATCACAATCTGGTCATGTCCGAACGCACCCGGAACCTCCCGCGCCGCTCCTGTCTGTCCATCCCGGGCTCCAGCGAGAAGATGCTGGGCAAGGGGCCGGGGCTCCCGGCCGACATGGTGTTCCTCGACCTGGAGGACTCGGTGGCGCCGCTCGAGAAGGAGTCGGCGCGGGCCAAGGTGGTCGACGCCATCAAGAACCAGGACTGGGGCGAGAAGGTGCTCTGCGTGCGCATCAACGCATGGGACACCGAGTGGACGGCCTACGACGTGATCGAGGTCGTCGGCAACGCGGGCTCGCGTCTCGAAGAGGTCATGCTGCCCAAGGTGCAGTCGGCCGCGGAGGTGGTGGCCCTCGACCTGCTGCTCACCCAGGTCGAGGCCAAGTCCGGGCTGCCCCGTGGGCACATCGGCATCGAGGCGCAGATCGAGACGGCACGCGGCCTGATCAACGTGGAGGAGATCTGCGCCGCCTCGCCCCGCCTCGAGACCATCATCCTCGGCCCCGTCGACTTCTCCGCGTCGATGGAGATGCCCTCGCTCTCGGGCGGCCTGCAGATTCCCGAGTACCCGGGCGACTATTTCCACTACGTGTTCATGAAGATCCTCATGGCGGGGCGGGCCAACGGGCTGCAGGTGATCGACGGACCGTACGTGCGCGTGCGCGACTCCGAGGGTTTCCGCGACTTCTGCCGCCGCACCCAGATCCTGGGCTACGACGGCAAATGGGCCCTGCACCCCGATCAGGTCACGATCCTCAACGAGGTGTTCTCGCCGTCGCAGGAGCAGTTCGACCGGGCCAACGACATCCTCGACGCATACGAGAAGGCGACGACCGAAGGCGAGCGCAAGGGCGCGGTGATGTTCGGCGACGAGATGATCGACGAGGCGTCGCGCAAGGTGGCCGTCAAGGTCGTGAGCCGGGGCGAGCGGGCGGGGCTGCGCCGCAGTCCCGGCTGAGCCCTTCCGCTGACACGTGCCCATCGACGCCGTCGTCCCCGCCCGCAACGAGGAGACGACGGTGGCCGCGGTCGTTGCGGCGTGCCTGGGCTGCGAGCACGTCCGCGAGGTCATCGTCGTCGACGATTCCTCCGACGACGCCACCGGTGAGGTGGCTGCGGCCGCGGGAGCGAAGGTCGTGACACGCGTGGGCGACGGCTCCAAGGCCCACGCCATGGAGGCGGGGGTCGAGGCCACCGACGCCGACGCCATCCTCTTCGTCGACGCCGACTGCCTCGGCCTCACCGCCCGCCACCTCGACGCCATCTGCGAGCCGTTCGTCGCCGGCCGGGCGGTGATGTCGCTCGGTTGGTTCGACTACGGCTTGTGGAACCCGCTCGTGCTGCGACTCGCGCCCACCACCGGCGAGCGGGTCATCCCCCGCTGGGTGTTCGAGGCCGTCCCACCCTTCAAGCGCGAGGGCTACACCATCGAGATCATGATCAACGAGGTGATCGCCGAAGGCCGCCTGCCGACGACGGCCCGCATCATGAAGGGCGTCACCCACCGCACCAAGCGCGACAAGTACGGCCGCATCGCCGGTGTGCGCGAGACCTGGCGCATGTTCTGGTTGCTCGTCGGGCTCCCGCTGCGCGGCGTCGTCCGCCTCCGCACCTACTGGTACTACCTGCGCGGCCTCACGATCGAGCGCTGAACCCGACCCGACGTCGGGGTGCTATGCGGTGAGGCGTCGCGCGATGACCTTCAGCGCCAGGGTCTCGTCCGCGCCCTCGAAGATCGACAGGACCCGGGCGTCGACGAAGTAGCGGCTGACGGGGAACTCCTCGGCGTAGCCCATGCCCCCGTGGACCTGCAGCGCCTCCCGGGTGACCCATTCGGCCGCGCGGCACACGTACGCCTTCACCATGGAGGCCTCGAGCGTGCCTTCACCGGCGGCCATGAGCCGGGCGACCTTGTACATGAACTGGCGCGCGGTCTGGATGAGCACCGCCATCCGGGCGAGCTTGACCTGGGTGAGCTGGTAGTCGCCGATGGGACGGCCGAACACCACGCGCTCGCGCGCGTAGTCGCGCGCGGCCTCATACGCCGCCTGCATCACGCCCACGGCGCGGGCCGCGGTCTGCAGCCGGCCGTTCTCGAACCCCTCCATCGTGAGGTAGAAGCCCTTGCCGAGGCCCTCCTCGCCGCCGACGAGGTTGTCGGCGGACACGAGCCACTCCTCGAACGCAACCTCGTAGGAGTGCATTCCGCGGTAGCCGATGGTGTCGATCGCGCGTCCCTCGAGCTTGCCCCCGCCGTCCTGCTTGAACGTGAAGCCATGGCCCTCGCCGCGCGGCTTGGGCACGATGAACAGGCTGAGGCCGCGGTGGATCTTGGAACGGTCGGGATCGGTGCGGGCCAGCAGCATCAGCACGTCGGCCCGGGCTGCGAACGTGCACCACGTCTTGACTCCGTTGATCACGTAGCCCTCGTCGCGTGGGGTGGCGGTGACCTTGATGCCGGCCACGTCGGACCCGAAGTCGGGCTCGGTGACGGCGACCGCCACCATGGTCTCGGCCGACGCGATCTTCGGCAGCCACTCCTGCTTCTGCTCCTCGGTACCGCCCTTGACCAGCGCGCGGGTGAGGATCTCGGGCCGGGTGATCAATGAGCCGCCGACGCCGAGCGACCCACGCGAGAGCTCCTCGGTGGCGACGACCATCCCCATGTAGTCGCTCTCGCCGCCGGAGGCGAAGCCGCCGTACTCCTCGGGCACCGAGAGACCGAAGCCGCCCATCTCCGCCAACCCCGCGATGACCTCCTCGGGGATGTCGCCGTTGGTGCGGTGCACGTGCTCGGCCACCGGGCGCACCTTGTCGTCAGCGAACCGTCGGAACGTGTCGCGCACCAGCTCGAAGTCGGCGTCGAGGTGACGGGGCCCTTCCTCGCCCGCAAGCGCGGCGAGGAAGGCCGCGTCTCGGTACGTCGCGAGGAAGGGCACGACTGGCTCGAACCCGTCGGGCTTGACCCCCCACTCGTGTTCGCGGCCGAGGACCCGGGTCATCAGGTCGTGCACCGCGTCGGCGACGAACGCGCACGCGATGCGCCCCTCGACGTCGCCATGAGCGCCGTAGTCGAGGACCGAGCGGGCCAGCTCGACGCCCGCGGCCGCGTGCGCGAGGTCGTACGCGAGCACCTGGTGGTCGTCGATCGAGCCGCGGGAGGCGAGCAGCCGGGCGGCCCCGGCCACCACGTCGTTGGCCACGTCGACGACCGCGGCCGCGCCTTCCAGGTCGGGTGCGGACATGGCGCGAGATTACTGACGGCGGGTTACCGACGGCGGGCGACGACGGTTACGAGCAGCGGCAGCACGACGGGGTCGTCGCCCGGGCTCACGCCGGTGAGGTGCTCGAGGTAGTCCGTGACCGGGCCCGGGCCTACCCAGGCCGGGGCCTCGCCCCACGCGTCGAGGATCTCGAGCCCCGCGTCGCGCGCGAGCGCGGGCAGGTGGGCCCCGACGTCGGGATGACGGGCGTCGGGCATCGAGAGCGGGAGGCCACCGACCCGGCCCGCGGAGGTGACGGGCTCCTGCGCCACCACCCAGCCACCGGCGCGCACGGCCTGGCCCATGCGGCGCAGCACCACGACCGGGTCGAGCACGTGCATGAGCACGAACCGGCAGAAGGCGAGGTCGACGGGCTCGGGCAGCAGCAACTCCTCACCCGCCTGGGTGATGGCGACGACCTGGGCGTAGGCCGACGCGGCCGCCGCGACCTCGTCGCGCGCGTGGGGGTCGTTGTCCACCGCGTAGACGCGACCGTCGTGGCCGACGACCTCGGCGAGCGCGACGCTCACGTCGCCTCCCCCCGCGCCGACGTCGACGCAGCGCCAGCCCTCGCGCAACCCGAGCCGGTCGAGCGCGGTGGCGAGGGGCCTGCGGTAGACGTCGTTGCGCAACCCGAGCTCGAGCACGGCCCGACGTTACGGCATCTCAGAGAGACGGCATCTCAGAGAGACGGCATCTCGCGCGTTGCCGGCCGTAGCATCCGCTCTGATGCCGATCGATCCCGAGCTGGCGGCCGAGCTCGTCGCCACCGTGCGCGCCTTCGTCGTGAAGGACGTGCTGCCCCTCGCGTCCGACCTCGAGCACGCGGACGAGTACCCGACCGAGCTGGTCGCCCAGATGCGTGCCCTCGGCCTCTTCGGTGCCACCATCCCCGTCGAGCACGGCGGCCTCGGCCTCGACGTCGCGACCTACGCCCGTATCGTCGAGGAGCTGGCCGCCGGGTGGATGTCGCTCACCGGCATCCTGAACACCCACATGATCGCGGCGACGCTGATCGCCCGGCACGGCACGGCCGACCAGCGGGCGCGATGGCTCCCACCCATGGCCGCCGGCGACGTGCGTGGCGCGCTGTCGCTGTCGGAGCCCGACGCGGGCAGCGACACGAAGGCGCTCCGCTGCAAGGCGACACCCGACGGCGACGAGTACGTGATCGACGGCACCAAGATGTGGGTCACAAACGGGGAGCGGTCGGGCATCGTGGCGCTCGCGGCGCGCACGCCTGAGGGTGTCACCTGCTTCATGGTCGAGAAGCGTCCCGGCACGCGATCGGGCGGGATCGGCGTCAGTCGCACCATCGGCAAGCTCGGTTACAAGGGCGTCGAGACGGTGGAGATGACCTACAGCGACCATCGCGTTCCGGCCGATGCCGTCCTCGGCGGCCCCGAGAACCTGGGCCGGGGTCTGCGCCTCATCCTCGGGGCGCTCGAGCTCGGTCGGGTGAACATCGCCGCGCGCGCTCTCGGTGTGGCCCGCGCCGCCTTCGAGGCCTCGATGCGGTACGCGCAGCAGCGCCACACGTTCGGCGTTCCCATCGCCAAGCACCAGGCCATCCAGTTCAAGCTGGCCGACATGGCCACCAAGCTGGAGGCCGCTCGCCTGCTCACCGCCAGCGCGGCGGCCAAGCTCGATGCGGGCGAGCGGGCCGACGTCGAGGCCGGCATGGCCAAGCTCTTCGCATCGGAGACCGCCCTCGAGCTCGCCACCGAGGCCATGCGCATCCACGGCGGCTACGGCTACACGACCGAGCTGCCGATCGAGCGGTACTACCGCGACGCGCCGCTGATGATCATCGGCGAGGGCACCAACGAGATCCAGCGTCTCGTGATCGCACGCGGCCTACTCGAGCGCTACCCGCTCTGACCCCCGTTCTTGTCGTAGTCGACCGTCCTCAGGCCGGCTGACCACGACAAGAACGGCGATGGGCAGCACGACGGCCAGGCCCAACGAGAAGACGAGCGCCACCGCGTCGCTCGTCGTGTAGAGGTCGGTGTGCGCGGAGTGGTAGGCGACGTGGGGGATGGCGAATGCCAGCGTCGCCACTGCGGCGGTGCGCACGAGCGCCCGGGTCAGCACGATCGCGGCCGCCACGGCCACCACCGTCACGGCCAGGTTGAGGCCGCCCACGTCGCGCACCAGGTGCTCGTTGTACGGGCCGTCGGCCGACACCCAGTGACGACCGCCTCCGGGGAAGTCGTCGTAGAACGAACGGGGGGCGAGGAGCGCCCACAGGCCGACGAACCCGCTCGACGCCGCCATGAGCACCAGCAGCACCCGCACGACCCGGTCACGCATCTGTCCGCTCCCCGTTCTCGATCGCGGCCACGACGGCCGGCCAACCCTCGCGGGCGCTCGTGTACCTGGGCGCCCACCCCGTCTCCTTCTTGAACCGCTCGTTCGACACCCGCTGCGACCGGGCCAGCATCTCGGTCTTGGCGCCGCCCAACTTACGGGCGGCCGCGGGAGCGAAGCGCGGGCCGCGGACGCCGAGCGCACGAGCCAGGGCGTCGAAGTGCTCCTTCCGGGTCAGCGGCTCGTCGTCGGCGACGTTGTAGATGCCCGCACCGGCGTCGAGCGCGGCCACCACCGCGGTCGCCGCGTCGTCGGTGGTGATCGACGACAGGTAGGCGTCGCGGCGCCCGAACGTGGCGGCCAGGTGGCGGCGGGCCAGGCGGACGGCGTCGAGGGTGTGGTGGCTGTCGGGGCCGTAGAAGAGCGCGAACCGGAGGACCACCCCCGTGCCCCCCGATGCGGTGAAGCGCTCCGCCTGCGCTTGGGCCTCGAGCGTCGAGCGCGTGAACGCAGGCGCGTCGATGGGATCGTCCTCGTCGATCCAGCGCTCGCCGGCGTCGGCGTACAGGAACGTGATCGACTCCTGGACGAAGCGGCCCGCGCCGGTAGCCAGCGCGCCGTCCACCAGATGTCGTGAGGCCTCGCGCCGGATGCGGTCGTTGTCGGACCACGCCGCTCCGCGCGCCGCGTGCGCGGTGGGCGGGATGCGCGTGGCCAGGTTGCACACGACGTCGTGGCCCGCGACCGCGGCCCGCACGGCATCGGCGTCGAAGAGATCGACGCGGACCGGCGTCGCTCCCAGACCCTCCAGCAGCTCGGCCTTCGCGTCGCTGCGAGCGACGCCGGTCACGTCGTGCCCCGCCTCGCGCAGGCGACGCACGGCGCGCGTGCCGAGCACACCCGTCGCCCCCGCGACAAACACTCTCTGCTTTTTCTTGGCATCGCCGGGCAAGTTGTTCTCGGCTTCGCCGGGCAAGCTCACCGCAACACCTCCTCGAACCAGGCCGCGGCCTTCGCCGCGGCTCTCGGATGGACACTCGTCGCCAGCGACCGCACCAGGTCGGCGAGCGTCTGCGACCGGAGCTCGGCGCGCCACGCGTCCTCGGCCCGGTGCATCGCACGGGTGATGGAGCACGCCACCCGGTACTCGCGCGCCGGGAGCGCGCCGGGGCCCCGCTGGCGGATCTCGGTGCAACGGAACGCCGGCGCGCGCCCCTCGACCGCCTCCACCACGTCGAGGAGGGTGACCTCGGCGGGCGGACGCGCCAGCCGGTAGCCGCCGCGGGCGCCGGCCACCGCTTCCACGATCCCGGCCCGGGACAGCGCCTGCAGGTGCTTGGCCAGGTACGCCGCGGGGACGCCGTGGAACTCGGCCAGGCGCGAGGCCGGCAGCGCGGCGTCGTCGGGCAGCAGCGCCAGCAGGGTGCAGCAGTGGAGCCCCCACTCGACCCCGTCACCCAGCTTCACCACCGACCTCGACTTTCACCGAGCTTCATTATCCGGATACTAGATATCCGTGATCCCGGGCGTCAACCGCCTGTTCAGCTCGGGAGCAGCGCCGTTGCGCGCGCGTAGTCTCCGGGCATGACCACCTACGATCGGCCGTTCGGACGGTATTTCGAGGACTTCGAGATCGGCGACGTGTACAAGCACTGGCCGGGAAAGACCATCACCGAGTACGACGACCACCTCTTCTGCATGATCACGATGAACCACCACCCGCTCCACACCAACCAGTGGTTCGCGGAGCAGGAGACGCAATTCGGGAAGAACGTGGTCGTCGGCAACCTCGTCTACTCGCTCGTGCTGGGCATGAGCGTCCCCGACGTGAGCGGCGCGGCCATCGCCAACCTCGAGGTGGAGACGCTCTCCCACAAGCGCCCCACCTTCCACGGCGACACGATCTACGCGGAGAGCCGCGTGCTCGACAAGGTGGCTTCGAAGTCCAAGGAGGACCGGGGGGTTGTGACGGTCGAGTCGAAGGGCTTCAACCAGCGCGGCGAAGAGGTCTGCTACTTCCGCCGTCGGGTGATGGTCTGGAAGCGCGACCACGCGCCCACGCGCGAGCGGCCGTACGGCGACGACATCTGGTCGTCGTGAGCGACGTCCACGACGTCGCGGTGGAGGGCTTCACCAAGGGCACCGACGCCTACGAGCGGGCCCGGCCCTCGTACCCGCCCGCGGCGGTGGACTTCGTCGTCCGCGAGCTCGGCATCGGCCCCGCGTCGACGGTCGTCGACCTCGCCGCCGGCACCGGCAAGCTCACGCGGCTGCTCGTGCCCACGGGGGCGACGATCATCGCGGTCGAGCCGGTCGAGGCCATGCGGGCGAAGCTGGTCGAGGTGGTGCCGGGAGTCGAGGTGCGCGACGGCACGGCCGAGGCGCTGCCCCTCGGCGACGCGTCCGTCGACTGCGTCACGGTTGCGCAGGCCTTCCACTGGTTCCGCGCGCGCGACGCGCTGGGTGAAATCGACCGCGTGCTCCGCCCCGGCGGGGGCCTGGCCCTGATATGGAACTCCCGCGACGTATCGGTGCCGTGGGTGACCCGCCTCAACCAGGTCATCCGGTGGAACAGGGGACAGATCCCGGCCTACGACTCGGGGGCGGAGGACTGGGCGGCGCTCGTGGCCGACGCCGGTGGGTTCACGCCGCTGCAGTTCACGTCGTTCCGGCACGAGCAGGAGATGGACCTGCCCCTCCTGCTCGACCGGGTGTCGTCGACCAGCTACATCGCCGCCCTCGCCGACGACGACCGGGCGCGGCTGCTCGACGACGTGCGCGCGCTCGTCTCCGAGGCGGGGCTGGCGGAGCACTTCGCGCTGCCCCACCGCACCGATCTCTACTGGTGCACGAAGCAGGCGTAGCTGCGCTCCTCACGTGGGGCGAGCGCCACCGGCGCGACCTGCCCTGGCGGCGCAGTCGCGATCCCTGGGCCGTTCTCGTGAGCGAGCTCATGCTGCAACAGACGCAGGTGCCGCGCGTGGTCGCGCGCTACGAGGGCTTTCTCGCGCGCTTTCCCACCCCGACCGGTTGCGCCGCGGCCGCCGCCGGCGACGTGGTGCGGGCGTGGGCGGGCCTCGGGTACAACCGGCGCGCGGTCAACCTGCACCGGGCCGCGTGCGCGATGGTCGAGCAGCACGAGGGTCGGGTGCCCGACGAGCTCGACGCGCTGCTGACGCTTCCGGGCGTCGGTCCCTACACCGCCAGGGCGGTGCTCGTGTTCGCCTTCGAGCGCGACCTCGGTCTCGTCGACACCAACGCGGGTCGCTTCGTCGCGCGCGCCGGCGCGGGCCGCCGGCTCGATGCCCGAGAGGCGCAGGCGGTCGCGGATTCGCTCGTGCCCTCGGGTCGCGCCTGGGAGTGGGGTCAGGCGGTGTTCGACCTCGGCGCGCTGGTGTGTACGCGGCGCGACCCGGCGTGCGGGCGCTGCCCGGTCGCGGACCACTGCGCCTGGCAGAGCGCCGGACGGCCCGACCCCGACCCCGTCACGGGCTCGGCCGGCATCGCCGGCCCGCAGTCGACCTTCGCCGGCTCCGACCGGCAGGGGCGCGGCCGCCTGGTCGACGCCCTGCGCCGCGGTCCCGTCGCATCCGCCCGCGCCGCGGATGTCGCGGGCTGGCCGGGTGATCCCGGCCGGGCGCAGCGCGTCGTCGAGCAGCTGGTTGCCGACGGGCTGGCTCGCGTCGAGGGCGACGAGCTCAGCCTGCCTTAGCCGTTCGCTCGTCCAGCCGTCAGGCGGGTTCCGCCGTCACCGCCCGGACGACCTCGTCGACCGCGCCGTCGGCGAGCGCCCGGAGCTCGGTGTCGCTGCGGTCCTGGATGGGGTGGGCGACCAGGACGTGGGCGGTGTCGACCCCGAGCGCCTGTGCCTGGGCCCGGGCGGCCACCGCGAACTCGGCGGACGCGACGAACACGGCCACGACGCCTCGGGCTTCGAGGTCGGCGATGTCGTGCACACTGCACGACGTGCACGAGCCTCAATCGGCGAGCGCCTCGATCACCACGTCGCAGGTCGTGGCGATCTGATGGCGCAGGTCGAGCGGCGCCGGCTTGGCGAACGTCGGCTTGCGAAAGCGTTCGACGCGCAGGCCCCGTTCGCGTAGGCGCACGTCGAGCTGGTCGAGGAACACATCGCCGCGGGCCTTGGAGATGTCGAGCAGGCCGATGGTGAGGCCGTCGAGCGACGCCGGTCGCGCGATGCGCTCGCGGTGGGCCGGGTCGCGTTCGCCGGTGGGATCGACGTAGACGCGTGCGTCGCTCAAGGTACGACCTCCAAGGTGACGGGCCGGCTCCCGGCATCGCCGTTGACCCAGCCGCCGATGATCGACGAGAAGAGGCCGGCCCGCCCGCCCGCGTGCACGATCAGCAGGCCCTCCGGCTGGAACTTGGTGATGGCGACATCGGCGAGGAACTCGGGCAGTCCCTCGGCACACTCGCCCGCACCGCGCACGAGCTCCGAGCCGGGCGCGGTCAGGAGCTCGAGGAGCTCCTTTCGCAGCCGGGCCTTGTCCCATCCCGCCTCGCGGAACACGCGCGCGTGCTCGGGAGAGACGACGAGCACCGCGTCGAAGCCGAGGGCCAGCTTGGGGTGGGCCACGCCGCGGAGGCCGCCGGCGAGCGAGCGGGCCAGCGATTCGGGGGTGCGCGAGAGCTGATCGACGATGCCGCGCGGGCCCTCACCCGCGAAGAGCGTCACCGTCGAGGCGCCGGGCGGGAAGCCGCGCTCCACCGAGAGCGGCTCCCACGGCGAGCCCTCCTCGTCCTCCGCGAAGCAGAAGGTCAGCTTGCCCGGGTTGCCCAGTGTCGCCCGGTCGACCTCGCCGGGCCGGCCCCCGCCGACGTTGCGGATCACCAGCTGCAGGGCGCGGCCGATGGTCGCGTTGGCCCGGTTGCCCTGCCCCAGCACGTTCCCGCCCGAGTTCATGCCGATGGCGCGCGCGATGGGACCGTTCACGATCACCACCGGGCCCGAGAAGTACGTGGTGGCCAGCAGGCCGTGGGCGTTGAACGCGTCGGTGCAGGCGGCCTCCACCGCGGCCAGCACCACCGGCAGGTACTCGGGCTTGCATCCCGCGAGCACCGCGTTGACGGCGACCTTCTCGACCGTGCACTCCACCAGGTCGGGCGGCACGACCGCGACCACCTCGTCGGGCGCCCGGGCCGTGCCGTCGAGCATGGCCAGCACCCGTCCCTCGGTGGGCGGCACGACGGGCAACCCGTCGGACCAGCCCCGGTCGAAGCACGCCTCGGCCTCGTCCTCCTGCGCGGCCAGCTCCACCCGTCGCGAACGCAGCCGCGACGCGCCGAAGCGCACCGCCAGCTCCCGTGCGGTCGCGGGATCGACCGCGCGGGCCCCGCAACCGGGGCGGTGCTCCGGCAGGTCCGGGCCCAGCCCCTCGACGCCGGTGAACGCCTGCCACTGCGGGCGCGACCAACCCTCGATGCGGGCCGTCTCCCGTCCGCCCTCGACCCGCAGCAGGGTCGGCACGGTGACGATCTCGTTGCGGTACGACACCTCGAGGCCCGCGTCGTCATCCTCGCTGATGACGGTGACGGCCAGTCCTTCGAGCACCGGCGCCACCAGGCGACAGGTCGGGCAGTCGCCTTTGACCACGGCCACGATGCCGTCGGGCAGCTGCATCGATCCGAGGCTATCGCCCACCCTCTCAGGGGGTGATCGTCACGGTGGCACGGTCGTCGGCCAGGATCGCGCGTACGGGAGACGAGAGCACGAGCGAGAAGGTTTCGGTGCCCTCGGCGATGCCGTCGGCGTTGACGGGGACCTGCACGGTCAGCGCAGTGACGCCGCGCGGGAAGCGGAGGATGCCCGTCACCGCCGTGTAGTCGGCGGGCCCGGCGGAGCCATTCGCGGTGGCGTAGCGGACGTTGACACCGGTCGCGCTCGTTCGGGCCAGCCGCACGGTGACCGGGATGGTGCCGTCGCCCTCGTGGCCGGTTGCGTCGTTTGCAGAGAGGGCGGCAGTGCTCGATACCCACGGGTGTGCATCGTCGGTGGAGCTGGTGAGGTACTCGTCGAACCCCGCGTGGGTGCCGTCCTCACTCAACGAGAACTCCTGGGGGAGGACGGTCGCGGTGCCCCGCGGCACGGCCAACGGCGCGGTGGTGAAGGTGTCGAGGTCGATGAAGACATGGTCGGTCAGCGGCGTGAGGAACGGCTGCCCGCTCTTCCTCATGATCCCGACTCCACCGCCCGGCGCGATGGCGAGGGCATCGAAACCGGCGGGCAGTGCGCGTGTGGTGCCGGCCAGGCGGTCGTAGAGGTAGGCGCGTCCTTCGCTGGAGAACAGCACCCGCCCTCCGTTGCGGCTCATGGCGATGAAGTCGGAGAACTCGCGGCGCCAGATGCCGTCACCGGTTGGTGTGAGCGCACGGGTCGTGCCAGTCGCGCGGTCGAAGAGCCAGACGCCCTGGCTCGTGGGGGGCTCCTCGTCGTCGATCTGGTCGGTCGACTCGAAGGCCACGAAGCGACCGGTGCCGCTGGAGGCGGCCGCGTTGCCGAACAGCTCGAAGTGCTGGTCGGCGGGCAGGGCCGCCGAGAGCGATCGGGTCGTGCCGGCCACCATGTCGCGAAGGTAGAGATCGAACACCCGGCCGCCGAGGTTGTCAGCCGCGCTGTGGAAGAGGACGTAGCGACCGTCGGAGCTGAGCCCGAGCGGGACGCTGAAGTTCTCCGGCTGGACGTTGCCCGCGCCGAGGCTCGCCCGTCTGGTGGTGTCGGATAGAAGGTCACGTACGAACACGTCGGTCGTACCGTTGGTGTCACCCGGCACGAGGTCGCTCGCATCCGAAAGGAAGGCGACGTATCGCCCGTCGGGGGTGATCAGGGGAAGCCGGCTGAACCCGTTGCCCGCCCCGCCGGCTGGGGTTCCGCTCACCAGCTCGGTCGTGCCGGTGGTCAGGTTGCGCGCGACGACATCGCTCGTGCCGTTGGCATCCGGCGCATTCACCAGGTTGCTCGCGTTCGTCTCGAAGGCGATGACGTTGCCGTCGGCGCTCAGAACTCCGGAGTAGCTGGATCCGTTACCCACCCCACCCGCGGGCGTGGCGCTGGCGAGCGTGGTCTTCTCGCCGTCGAGCGAGCGCACGAAGGTGTCCGAGACCCCGTTCGTGTCGCCGGCCACGACGTTGGTCGAAAGTGACGAGAAGGCCGCGATGCGGCCGGATGCGTCGAGGTCGACCGGCCCGAACCCGGGAAGCGACGCGTCGGGCGGGCCACCGGCAGGATCGAGGTCGAGCTGCACGGTGCGGTTCACCGCTTCCGGCGGCACGTCGTCATCGAGGATCGTCACCGTCGCCGTGGAGCGGGCGAGCACCGCGTTGCCGGCCGAGAGGTCGAGGCGGAATGTCTCATCGGACTCTTGCACGGTCTCACCCACCACCGCCCAAGTGGGCGCCGCCGCCGTCACCGAGCCCGGCGGGAACGTGACCGAACGGGTGGCCGCGGTGTAGTCCGTGCCCGCCTTCGCCGTGCCGTCGACGCTCGCGAGGGTGACGGTGACGGTGTCGGTGGTGGGGTCGGACAGGCGTACGGGAACCGCCACCGGAGCCGTGGCTGAGTCGCCTTCGAGCCGTGACACGTCGTCGACGATCACCTGCGGACGCGGCTCCACAGGGCTCGACGGCGCCGATGGGGCGCTGTCGCCGGCGCCGTTGGTGGCCACGACACTGAACGTGTGCGGTACGCCGTTCGTCAGTCCCGTGACGCGCGCCGACCGGGCGGTGTAGGGGACGCGCGTGCTCGCGCCCCCGGGGCTGGCGGTGACGAGATAGCCGTTGATGAGCGCGCCACCGTCGCTCGCGGGTGCCTGCCAGGCGACGTCGGCCAGGGTGCTCCCGGCAGTGGCGCTCACACCGGTGGGTGGGCCCGGTGGTCTCGCGGTGGGATCGCCCAAGCGGTAGACGAACGCCGCCTCCTGGGTGCCGAAGGCGAAGTCGTTGGTGACGGCGAGGGCGGTGGTGCCCGACAGGGCGACGCGTTCGCCGAGGCTCCTGCCCTGAAAGCCCTGGGGCGAGGGGACGATGTCGGCCCCCCACGTCGTGCCCGATCGCTTGAATGCGTACAGCTTTCCCGTGGAGGACCCGAAGGGCTGGGGCGCGCCGACGAAAGCGAGGTCGCCGGCGAGCGCGACCGCAGCTCCGAAGAAGTCCACCGCCTTGCCGTCGGGCGCGAGCAGCTGGGCCTGCCGGGCCCAGGTCGTGCCCGTGCGGGTGAACACCCACGCGGTGCCTGTCGAGCCTCCGGGGCTCTCCGGCGTGGCTACCGCGAAAGAATCATCGCCCGCGATGAGGGTGGCGCCGGAGATGGCGAGGCCCGAGAGACCGAATCGCGTGCCTAGGGAGGTGGCCGGCGGCGAAATCGACGCCTGGAGCGCCCAGCCCGCAAAACCGAGCACGAAGACATGCGCCGCGTTGGGCCGCTCGGAGCCCATCACGACCGTGCCCGCGTCCAGGGCCACGCCGTAGCCGGCGTTGCTCACGCCGGGCACGGTGAGCTTGGCCGTCTGTGCCCAGGTGCTGCCCGTGCGCCTGAACACGTAGGCGGCGCCGGGCACGCCGCTCGGCGGCGGCGGCGAGCCCACGACGATGGTGTTGCCATCGACCGCCACCGACTCACCGAACCGGGAGGCGCCGGCGTCGGATGCCGTCAGCGTCGCCTGTCGGGTCCACGTCGTCCCGCTGCGGGTGAAAACGAACGTGGGGCCGGGGGAGGTGCCGGCCGCCACCGTGTCGCCGTCGACGGCAAGGTCGGTCACCGCAGTCTGCGCCAGCGGCAGCGCGAGCACCGCCTCCTGGGCCCAGGCGGTGCCCGCCCGCCGGAACACGACCACCGAACGCTGGACGACGACTCCGTTCTCCCGGCGGTTGAGGGCGGCGACGGCGGTGTCCCCGTCGAGGTCGGTGGCCGGCCCGAAGTTGTCGTCGCTGTCCCCGGCGGTGAGCCGGGCCTCGACCGACGCGGGCACGAGCGCCTGAGCTCGCGGCAGGCCCGGCAGGCCCACTGCCGTCAGGCCCGCAGCCGTCAGGGCCAACACGATGGCTCGCCGGTGTTTGGGCCCTCCCCAACCGCGCATGCCCCCACCCTTCGACAACTGCTGACTCTATTTCCCGCCAAGGCGCGAGGCATTTCCCGTCAAGGCTCGAGGCAGCGGTGTCGACTCAACAACATGGCCAGGGAACGACTCGATCGCTTCCTCCGCGCCCTCGCCGAGGCGGAAGGCTCCGACCTGCACGTGAAGGGCGGCTCCGCTCCGCGTATACGCGTGAACGGCACCCTGCACCGGCTCGAGGGCGAGGAGGAGCTCACCTCCGCGGTCACGGCCGACATGGCGATGGCGATCATGCGCCCGGACATGTACGAGCACTTCGAGCGCTATCACGAAGCCGACTTCGCCTACGGCGTCGAGGGCCTGGGGCGCTTCCGCGTGAACGTCTTCCTCCAGCGGGGCTCGGTCGCCATGATCTTCCGTCTCGTGCGCACCGGCACCGCCTCGTTCGACGATCTCGGGCTGCCCGAAGTGGTGGGCCGACTGGCGGGAGAGCACCGCGGCCTCGTGCTCGTCACCGGTCCGACCGGCTCGGGGAAGACCACCACCCTCGCGGCGATGATCGACTGGATCAACAACGATCGCGAAGTGCACGTGATCACCATCGAGGACCCGATCGAGGTGCTCCACCGCGACCAGCTCGCCTCCATCAACCAGCGCGAGATCGGCGTCGACACGGTCGACTTCGCGGCCGCGATGCGCTCGGCCATGCGCCAGGACCCCGACGTCATCTTCGTCGGCGAGATGCGTGACGAGGAGACCGTGTCAGCCGCGCTGCGGGCCGCGGACACGGGCCACCTGGTGCTCTCCACCCTGCACACGACCGACGCGTCGGAGACGATCAACCGCATCGTCGACTTCTTCCCGCCCCATCAGCACGGCCAGGTGCGCGCCACGCTCGCGGGATCGTTGAAGGGCACGATCTGCCAGCGCCTGGTGCCCACCGCCGACGGCGACGCGCGCGTGGCGGTGCTCGAGGTCATGGTGGTGAACGGCCGCATCCAGCAGTGCATCCTCGACCCGCAGCTGACGGGCGACATCCAGGCGATCATCGCCGACGGCGAGTACTACGGCATGCAGACGTTCGACCAGCACCTGGCCAAGCTCTACGAGCGGGGCGTCATCGACTGGGCCGGCGCTCTGGGCGTGGCGTCGAACCCCCACGATCTGCGGATCATGTTGCAGCAGCGGGGCCTGGCGACCGCCGGCCGTACCTGAGCCGAACGCCACAGCGCAAACCGCTCCGGGTTACGGCAACATGGCGTCGTGGGTAACGTGCCCACGACTGGTGCCCCATGGGTGACGTGGGTGACGCGGGGAGCGACAGCTGAACATCACCTTCTACGGGGTCCGGGGCTCGACACCTTGCCCGTGTGAGGCGAACCGCCGCTACGGAGGCAACACGGCGTGCGTCTCGCTCGAGGTCGCAGGCGAGGACCCGATCGTCCTCGACATCGGCACCGGCCTCCGGTTCTGGGGAGAGACCCTCCCCACCGACGGCTCCTTCCGGGGCACGGCCCTCGTGACCCACATGCACTGGGACCACGTGCAGGGCCTGCCGTTCTTCGTCCCCGTCGACCGGCCCGGCGCCCGGCTCGACATCTACGGCCCCACCCAGGACGAGGGCTCCCTGGCCGAGGTGTTCAACGACCTGATGAAGCCTCCGTACTTCCCGGTCCGGGCGGCCGAGCTGCGCGGCGACATCCGGTTCCACGACGTCGTCGACGAGGAGCTGGCGATCGGCTCGGCCAAGGTCATGGTGCGGCCGGTGCCCCATCCGGGGCCGACGGTCGGCTACCGCATCGACTGGGAGGGTGTGTCCGTCGCGTACATCAGCGACCACCAGGCTCCGCCGGAGCAGGACTCGGTCGCCGATGCCGTGCTCGAGCTGGCCGACGGAGTCGACCTGCTCATCCACGACGCGCAGTACCGACCCGACGAGTGGGAGCACAAGGCGCACTGGGGCCACTGCACGGTCGACTACGCGGTGTTCGTGGCGCGCGAGGCCGGCGCCCGCACGCTCGCGCTCTTCCACCACGACCCCGGCCACGACGACGACGAGGTCGACCACCTGCTCGAAGGGGCGCGGCGCACCGCCGGGCGCATGGGAGTGGACGAGGTCATCGCCGCCGCGGAAGGCTTGACCGTCTCGTACGAGCGCTGAGCGGTCTGCGTTCCGTAACAGCAGTCAGGAGGCGGCAGCCGTGTCCAACCAAGCCGAGGACGCGCTGGGTCCGGCGGCCGAGGCGCCCGACACGCCGCCGCGGCGCCCCGCGACGGTCGACTCCGCCCGTTACCGCCAGGTGCTCGGGCATTTCGTCACCGGCGTCACCGTGATCACCGCCGTGCACGACGGCGAGCCGGCGGGCCTGGCGGTCAACTCCTTCGCGTCGCTCTCGCTCGACCCGCCGCTCGTGGTCTTCTGCGCGGCGAAGTCGTCGACGACGTGGCCGTCGATCCAGGCCGCCGGGCGCTTCTGCGTCAACATCCTGAGCGAAGACCAGGAGGACGTGAGCCGGCTGTTCGCCACTCGGGGCGCCGACAAGTTCCGCGGCATGGGCTGGCGTCCCGCCGAGTCGGGATCACCCATCCTCGCCGGCGTGCTCGCGTGGATCGACTGCGTCACCGAAGCCGAGCACGACGGGGGCGACCACGTGATCGTCGTCGGTCACGTGCTCGACGTCGGGCTGTCGCGTGAGCAGGGACCGCTGGCCTTCTTCCGCGGTGGCTACGGCCGCTTCGAGACCTGACGCGTCGGGCGGGAGCGCGAGGTGCCGACCATCAACGAGTCCGACGCGATCCGCGGCGTGTGGCTGGTCGAGCCGGACGCCCACGGCGACGAGCGCGGTCGCTTCCAGGAGACGTACCGGCGATCGTGGTTCCCGAACGGCCGCGAGATGGTGCAGGGCAACCGTTCCGACAAGCAGGCCGGCAGTCTCGTCGGCCTCCACTACCACCTGCACCAGGCGGACTACTGGTACGTGCCGAAGGGCCGGGCCCGGGTCGTGCTGCACGACCTGCGCCAGGGCTCGCCGACCGAGGGAGCCACGCTCTGCCTCGAGATCGGTGACCGCGCGGAGATCGGCGTCTTCATCCCCCCGGGTGTCGCCCATGGGTTCGGGGCGCTCACCGACCTCACCATCACCTATCTCGTCGACCAGTACTACAACGCGGAGGACGAGCTCGGGGTGGCATGGGACGATCCCGACATCGACGCCGACTGGCAGCTCACGGACCCCGTCGTCTCCGAGCGCGACCGGTCGAACCCCCGTCGCGGCGAGCTCCCACCCGGGCGCACCCCCTACTTCGGGTTGCGCACGTAGGCGTCGACGCCCTCGGTCCCGACCAGCCGGGCCTGGACCCTTCCCGTCGCGTCGGCGAGCAGCACCGTCGGGGCCCGCCGGACGTCGAACTCCTGCGCCAGGTACGGCTCGAGGGTGGCGTCGATCTCGACCAGCCGGGCGCCCGGGTCGTGGGCGCGCAGTTGGGCCTCCACCGACCCGACCGAGGCGCAGTAGGGCGTGGTGAAGACCACCCAGGTGCGCTCCGCGCCGGCCAGGAGGCGGGCGGGCACGGCCGGCAAGGGTCGGCGGGCCTGCGTCGAGGCCCGACGGCGTTGCCGGTAGATCGGGGGCACGAGGAGCAGCAGGACCAGGATCGCAACCACGAAGAACACGCCGAGCACCATGGGCAGGGGCCCAGCTTGCCACCTGCATGCGCGCTTCGTTCATGGTGTGACTAGTCACCACGGAGGGTGGCAAGTTGCTCCTGTCGCCCGGGCGCAACTCTCCGTACTCTTGCGTGCACCTCGGGGGAATCGCAGCGACAGCCACGGAGAGTAGGACGATGGAGGGTCAGGTGCTCGGACAGGTCGGCGCGCTCGGCAGCGCGATGGCCGACGTCGCGGTCCAGCGCGAGAGGAACCGGCGCCTGCGCCTGCGCCGGGTCGCGACCGGTCTCGGCGTCGTGGCCGGCTGGATGTTGCTCCGCGCCCTGCTGGGCCACCCCGTGGTCCTGGGCCCGCCGCACCTCCCGGCCGCGCTGGCGGCCTACTTCCCCGCGATCCTGCTGGTGCTCCTCCTGAGCGCGGCCATCCTCGTGCCGATGCTCGGCGCGGGCCGCTCGCCCCACGTCCTCTACCGCCCGGGTGAGATCGACGTGTCGCTCGCCGACGTCAAAGGCGCGGGCGTGGTCGTCGAGGAGGTGGTGAAGACGCTCAACCTGTTCCTCGCCTTCAAGACCTTCCGTGAGCGCATGGGTGGCTCGCCCCGCCGCGCCATCCTCTTCGAGGGACCGCCCGGCACCGGGAAGACCTACATGGCCAAGGCCATGGCGCGCGAGGCGGGCGTGCCCTTCCTCTTCGTGTCGTCGTCGGCGTTCCAGTCGATGTACTACGGGCAGACCAACCGCAAGATCCGCTCCTACTTCAAGGCGCTGCGCAAGGCGGCCCGGGAGGAGGGCGGCGCCATCGGGTTCATCGAGGAGATCGACGCCATCGGGGCGGCGCGCTCCGGCATGGGGGCGTCGACCGGGCGCGAGGGCATCTCGGGCGTGGTGAACGAGCTGCTCATCCAGCTCCAGTCGTTCGACACGCCGACCGGCGGTCGGCGCATGCGCAACTGGGGGATCGACCGGGTCAACCGCTGGGTCCCGACGCACCGGCAGCTCGACGCGCCGCGCCCGCATGCGGCGAACATCCTGGTGATCGGGGCCACCAACCGCGCCGAGGACCTCGACCCCGCGCTCATGCGCCCGGGCCGTTTCGACCGCGCGATCTACTTCGACCTCCCGAGCCGCAGCGGCCGGCGCGAGATCATCGACTATTACCTCGCGAGGCGATTGGCCTCCTGACCTGCGGCAGTGAGCCTCAAGAGAAGTGGGCGCTCGCACGATAACTTCGCGGTGGACGTCGCCATGCAATCGTTCGAGCGATGGCTGCGAGCCGCGGGCCGCTCGGAGCAGACCATCAAGAGCTACCGGACCAGCGTACGGGCCTTCTCGACGTTCGTCGGCGAGACGCCGGTAGCCGACGTCACGCGGGAACAGATCGAGGATTGGGTACTGCACCTCGTTGAAACGACGAACGGCACGACGGCCAGGGCACGGCACGGTGGCCTGCGCAGCTTCTTCAACTGGCTGATCGAAGAGGGTGAGATCGAGGCCAGCCCGATCGCTCGAGTACGCGCGCCAGCGGGCTTGGCGAAAGTGCCGGACGTGTTGACCGACCGCGAGTTGAAGCGGCTGATCGAGGCGGCGAAGGGATCGAGGCGGGACACGGCGATCATCCGGCTGCTC